>JAAAOZ010000093.1 GCA_009908585.1 Chloroflexota bacterium | reverse complement strand
GATCCGATGGGTGAGGGTGGCGCGGGAGTTGGCGTTGCGCGCGGCCGCGATCAAGGCCGAGCATCCCTTGGCCTACGCGGACGCTTTCGCCGCCGCGCTGGCGATCCAAGAGGCGGGGACGCTGGTGACCGGCGATCCTGAATTCGAGGTGTTGGTGGATAGTGTGGATATTCATTGGCTACCACAAAGAGCGTGAAACGACGGTCTGTGATCCCCGCAAACGCACAAAAAGCCAAGTTCAAGGCAAAAATGAAGCTGGAGTTGATGCGTGCGTTACATCGCTTGGCGGGAAATTTTGTGCATCACCAGCCCTAGGTACTGCTTCGTTTGCCCCTCTTGGTCTGCTTCTTGACAAACCCCTGCTTTGTAAATACAATGTAATTACTTGTAGGCCATTATTTTCTAAGGAGGTGTTGGGATGCCGACCGCTGTCAGAACTCACATTATAAGGATCGGAAACTCGCAAGGGATTCGTATCCCCAAGCTATTGCTCGAACAGGTCAATTTGGCCGAGAATGAGGAAGTGGAATTGGAACTACAATCCAATCAGATCGTTGTGCGTCCGACGCAAGAGGTGCGTCATGGGTGGGCGGCCGCGTTCAAAGCGATGGCCGAACGGGACGATGACGAAATGCTCGATGCGGACGTGATGAGCACGAGCGAATGGGATGAGACCGAGTGGGAATGGTAGGTCGATGATAGTTCAAAGGTTTGATGTCTTCCTGGTAAATCTGGATCCAACGGTAGGAAGTGAGATACGCAAAACGCGGCCTTGCCTGGTGATCTCGCCGGATGAGATGAATCGTTGGATACGAACGGTGATTGTGGCGCCTATGACGACGAAATCTCGATCTTACCCAACCCGCGTGGCCTGTGAGTTCCAAGGCAAGCAAGGACAGGTCGTCTTAGATCAGATCCTAACGGTTGATAAGAGACGTCTGGTGCGTAAGTTAGGGCGGATGGATCAACCTACCCAGGTTGCCGTGTTGGCCATCTTGGTGGAGATGTTCGCAGAATGAAATAACAGATTCTCTGCTTCATCTGTTGAGTGAGGACAAAGCCTATGAAATCTGACCACCCCGATCAATTCCCACAGCCCGTGACCTCTCTGGGCATCCTAGTTGCTGATGTGGTGGGTCGCCCTGTGCGCACGATGCCTGCGCCGGGGCGATTGGTGTTGGTGGATGAGATGAGTCTCCACACGGGCGGCTGTGCCACCAACACGGCCACCGCCTTGGCCCGCCTGGGCATGCCCGTGGAGGTGATCGGGAAGGTCGGGCGTGATCCGTTGGGCGATTTTGTGCTCAACGCGATGCGCGCGCGCGGCATTGGCGTGCGCGGCGTCTCCCGCGATCCGGCGGTCGGCACCTCGGCCACGATGGTGATGGTCGATCCCGACGGTGAGCGGCGCTTTGTGCACTACTTGGGCGCGAACGCTCAGTTGACGGGGGACGATGTCGATAGGGCGCTGATCACCGGGGCGTCGATCTTTCATGTGGGTGGGGCGCTGGTGCTGCCCGGCCTCGATGGTGAACCGATGGTCGAACTTCTCGCGGCGGCGCAGGAGGCTGCCGTGACGACCGTCTTGGATACCGTCTGGGATGATACCGGGCGGTGGATGGAGACCTTAGCGCCGTGCTTGCCCCACGTCGATTACTTCATCCCCAATCTGGCGGAGGCCCAGGCCCTCACCGGCCTGGAGGCGCCGGAGGCGGTTGCGCGCGCGTTGTTGGATCGTGGCGTGGGCATGGTTGTCCTCAAGATGGGCGCGGCGGGCTGTCTGGTGATGTCAGCGACGGAGACGGTGCGCGTCCCGGCCTTCGATGTCGAGGTCGTCGATGCGACGGGCGCCGGTGATGCCTTCGTCGCCGGCTTCATCACCGGGCTGTTGCAGACCTGGCCGCTACCTCGCATCGCGCGATTCGCGAACGCGGTGGGCGCCTGCTGCGTGATGGGCGTCGGCGCCAGCGGCGACGTGCGCTCCCTGCCGGAGACGCTGACCTTTATGTCATCCACGGAGTTGAAGCGGCTATCTTCCTAGCAGAGGCGCCGTGATCCCATAAACTATATTGTATCCACTTAAATACAGGAGGAGTTTCTGATGAAAAACAAGGTGTTGATGTGGCTATCTCTTTGTTTGATCCTGAGCATGGGGCTGATGATGACCGGATGTCAGCAGGAGGCGGCGCCGACCGAGCCGGCTCAGGAGGACGGCGGGCCGGAGGAACTGACCTTCGCGTGGATTCCGAAGGCGCTGAACAATCCCGTCTTCGAGATTGGGCGCGACGGCGCTTTTTTGAAGGCTGAGGAGTTGACCGAAACGACCGGCGCCGAGGTGGAGGTGCTCTACACCGCGTCGGTGGCGGCGGATGCCGAGGAGCAGGCGGAGGTCGTGGCAAGCGTGATTGACCGAGGTGTGGATGGCATCGGCATCTCGTGCAATGATCCGTTGGCGTGTGTCGAGCCGATCAACGCGGCGGCGGAAGCTGGCATCCCGGTGATGACGTGGGATTCGGATGCGCCGGAGAGCGAGCGTTTCACCTACTTGGGCGTCGATAACTACGAGGGCGGCCGCGCGGCAGGTGAATTGCTGGTGACCTTTATGGGCGAGGAGGGCCAGGTGGCGCTGTTATCGGGCGTGCCTGGGGCTTTCAACCTGGAAGAACGGCTCCGAGGCTTCGAGGACTACGTGGCGGACTACCCGGACATCGAGATCGTGACAACGGTCTATTGCAATGATGATATGAATCAGGGCGTGGAGATTGTCGAGGAGACGATGGCGGTCTATCCTGATCTGGATGGCTGGTTCTTCGTCGGGATCTGGCCCCTCTTCGCGGAGCGCGGCTCGATGCCGCTGTGGGAGGAGGCCGCGCAGGAAGGCGATCTGGTCGCCATCGCGTTCGATACCCTTCCGGTGGAGTTGGAATACCTCCAAGATGGTTATTTGGATGGATTGGTGGGCCAGAAATATTGGGGTTGGGGCTACGATACGATCCAGATGCTCTACGATAAGGTCGTCGACGACAAGGCATTCCCCGATTGGACCGACTCCGGCATGGACATCGTCACGGAGTGCAATGTGGACGTGATGGCCGAGATGTGGGAGACCAGCGACTTCACCCAGGAGTTGCCCGATCCCTACGAATGCCTAAAATAGGGAAGGTAGGGTCAGGGAGCGGGCGGCGAGCGCTACACAGCGCGGTCGCTCGCTCCCTGGATGTTTCATCTCGGACTACGGGGACTAAAGAATCCTGGAGAGGCCTTACAGCCCACCGTCTGCCTTTGCAGACGGCCTATGGCATCCTCGCAGGAGGATGCTTGGCGCTATAGCCTCTCGAAAGGACTTCAGTCGCTGATCTTGGAAAAAGTGTCAGGTAGCTAAATCTTAAATTACAACTGAGGTTCTTCAGGAATTCGCCGGGTGCAATTATACTATCCCCACCCGCAACCCAGTAACGACGCGAAAAAGGTCTGTGATCCCCACAAACGCGCACATCTGCGCTGCTTTTAGGGC
>JAAAOZ010000184.1 GCA_009908585.1 Chloroflexota bacterium | reverse complement strand
AAGCAACGCACGGCTGAACTCACCGCCACCGAGACCCGTTATCGAATCCTTGCGGAATCCCTACCATTGGGATTGTTTATCTACGCCGACCAGCAAGTCCAGTTCATCAATCGAGCTATGGCCAAGTTGCTGCATCTACAGACGAAGAAAAACCCGACCAAAATCTCCTTGGCGGATTTTATGAAGGAAGCGGATTACGAGAAGCTGATCGCCAGGCTCTCGCGCGGCGATCCCGCCCACCTCGCCCCCTGGCACGCCGAGATCACTCGCGCGGATGATAGCACCTTCTTGGGCGAGATCACCGCGATCCCCTTGCGCTACCAAGGTCAGCCGGCCCTCACGGGGATGCTGCGCGACATCACCAAACAAGCGAACGCGCACACTCGCCTTCAAAATCTCAACCAAATCCATCGGGCCATTATGCGCATCAACCACGCTCTGATCCACACGCGGCACAGCCCCCAACACCTCCTCCAACAAGTTTGCCAGATTGTCGCGGCCGAACGGGGCTACGACACGGTCTGGATCGCCAACGTGCAATCCGATCAGACGATAAATCTTGCCCGCCTCTATGCCATGCCAGCTCAGCGCCAAGCTCAACTCAAGGCATGGTTCGAGCAAGCTAACCGGCCCCGGGGTGATGACGGAGTGGTCGCCGAGCAAGCCATCCAGCAAGGCGAAAATGTCATCGCGTTAGAGCCGGCGGATTTTCTAGAGCCACCGATCACCACGGCTGCATTCCCAATCTGGGTCCACGACGAGATATATGCTATCTTTAACGTCAGCACCACCTCTCCCCAGGCGTTCGCCCATGAGGAAGAGCTTGGACTGCTTCACGATCTGGCCACGGACATCGGCCTGGCTATGGAGCATATCCAAAACGACGAGCAACGGCGTAAGATAGAAGAAGCCCTGCACACGTCCGAGGAGCGCTTCCGACGTCTCGCGGAATATGCCGCTGTGGGCGTTGTGCTCGTTCAGGATCAACGGTTCCGGTATGCAAATCCTGCCTTCGCTGAGATGTTTGGCTATGAGAGCACCAAAGAAATTCGCGGACAACTCAGGGTGGAGGACTGTATAGCGCCCGATGACCGCCAACGCACGCTCTCCAGCCTAGAAGATGCCCTCTCCGGCAACCGCCGCGCGCTGCACTTCAAGTTCGAAGGGCAGCGCAAGGATGGCACACGCATCAAGATCGAGGTCCACGGCGCCCGCGCCATCCACGCCCGCCGCCCGGCTCTCCTCGCTACCATCGTGGATATCACCGAACAGGAGCGCTTGCAGCGCCAACTCAAGGCGCTCTCACACGCCGGACTGACGCTCTCACAGGCGCGCACCTTCAACGAAGCGATGGAGATCGCCATCCAGCAAGCTCTCAACATCGTCTCAGCCGAAGCGGCCAACATCTTTGCGCTGCAAGGAGAGGAAATTTCGCTGATGAAAAACGTCGGGGATGAATCTCTCGCGTTCGATCCAGATGTCTTAGCTTTAGCGGGCGTCGACATCCTCAACCTCCCGACTTATCAAAAGATGCTCACCACCCACCAACCGCTTATCATCAACGACACCACGGAATCCAACCTCTGGAAGGACGCCTGGACATCGCCAGGCGTCCACGCTTATATAGGCGTGCCCTTGATCGTGCGGGGCAAGGTCATCGGGTTTCTCAATGTCGATAGCACCCAACCCCATAGATTCGAGAGCGAAGACGCCCAACGTCTGCACCTCTTCGCTGATTACGTCGCCGCCACCATCGAAAATCTCCGCCTGATCACCTCACTGGAGGCCGAACGCAATCGGTTAGCAATCCTCAACGAGTTGTCGCAGACCTTAGCAGCCACCCTCTCACTCTCGATCCCAGAGGTTGGCGCGCAAACCTTAGAGAAGATCGCCCAGCCTCTCCATTCCGAGAAGGGCATCCTCTATTTGTGGGATAAGGATGCCGACCGTCTTCGCACGCTGAGCTGTCGCGGCATCCCGGAAGCGGGATTGGGGACGCTCGATGAACAGCTAGCCAAGCCCGATATCTGCCTCACCGAGTGGGTTGCGAAACATCGCACCTCCGCGCTGGCGCCCGATGTGAGCAAAAATCCGTACTGGACCTACATCCCCAACGCGGATGAGTGGGTCAAATCCGCGCTCATCGTCCCCTTGGAAGTCCACGGGGAGCTGATCGGCGTCCTCTCGCTGTTGAGCAAGCAACTGGCCGCCTTCGATGAGAAAGACCTGCAATTGGTCGAGGCGTTGAGCGTTCCCATCGCGCTGGCGTTGCAGAACGCCCAGTTCTACGCGAACGCCGCTCATCAAGCGGAGATGATGGCGGAGGCGCTGGCCCAACAGGAGGAATTGGATCGGATGAAGGATGAGCTGATCCAGAACATCTCTCACGAGCTGCGCACGCCACTCTCCCTGGTCTATGGGTACGCGATGATGCTCCAGCAAGGGGAATTGGGCGAACTGCCCCCGATGCAGGCCAATGCGGTGGCGATCATCGCGCGGCGGAGCCAGATGCTGCGCGAACTGGTGGAGAACATGACCCTTCTCTGGAAGATCGATAGCACCGCCGCCAAGGGGGAAGCGCCGGAGAAAGCGCCGGTAGATCTCGGCGAACTGGTGCCTACCGTGGTGGAGGAGTTCCAGACCTCAGCGCGAGAAAATCACGTCACCGTCGCTTTGGAGCACGAGGCTGGCGCCGCGCGCGACGAAGCGCCGCTCGTTATCGCGGGGGTGCCATTGCAGATCCAGCGGATGTTGGACAATCTGCTAGGCAACGCGATGAAATTCACGCCGGAAGGTGGGCGCATCACAGTGAAGTTAGCCCGCAAGGATGGCCAGCGCGTCAGGCTGGCCGTCTGCGACACCGGCATCGGCATCCCGCCGGAGAAGCAGGAGAAAATCTTCGACCGCTTCTATCAGGTGGATGGCAGTTCCAAGCGACAGTACGGCGGCGTGGGATTAGGCCTGGCGCTGGTCAAGTCCATCGTCCAGACCCACGGGGGACGCTTGCGGGTCCAAAGTCCCGTCACCGCCGACCCAGAGTATCCGGGCACGTGCATGATCGTCTCGCTACCGCTGATAGAGACGGAAACATAGAGGGCCACCAACACGGGCGCACGCTCTGTTAACTCAGTTGAGAAAGTCTAACCATTTAGTCTAATGAGGTGCAACGCACTTTTGGGCTTGTCGTCAGGTATAGACTGCATGAGGCCGCACCTTTCCTTCTGTTCAAGTGCGTTGCACCTTGGTCTGCTCAGAAAACTAAGAGACACAGAAAGTCCTAACGAGGAGGAGCAAGTATGAGAAACAAAGAGAATCGTATGCTACGTTGGGGTACTATCTGCGCCACCGTGGCCGGAGTTGCGTTTATCATCCCGTTGGTCTACGTCTTTATCATCCTGCCGGCGGCAGGCTCAAGCTCCAGCCATGCCCTAAATCCGGCGGACTTTCTGCCTTGGATGGCTGAGAAGGGCCAGGCGCGGGTAGCCTTTTGGTGGGCAACCGCCCTACCCTTTCTC
>JAAAOZ010000260.1 GCA_009908585.1 Chloroflexota bacterium | reverse complement strand
CCAGGGCTGCTTTCTCGCCGATGAGGAGTTGGAGGCCATCATCGAGTACTGGCAGGAAGAGGCCGGCGAGATGCCCGACACGGCGCCATGGACGGTGATGGCCCAGTCCAACGGGCCGGCCAGCTTGCGCATCGAGGGCGCGGACGAGGACGCGGATCTTCTGGAGCAGGCCATCGAAATCGCCCAGAAGCGGGGGAAGATCTCCACCTCCGGGCTACAGCGCCGCCTGCGCATCAGCTATCCGCGCGCGGCCCGGTTGATGGAGGAGATGGAGGAGATGGGCGTCGTCGGGCCGCAGCCCAGCGCCGGACGCAAACGCCGGGTCATCTTAGGCGGCGAAGAATAATCGAGGTTCTTCAGGAATTCGCCGGGTGCAATTGCCAAGCGCTATTGCGCCCCTCACCCGCAACCCAGTGACGACGTGAAAAAGGTCTGTGATCCCCACAAACACGTGCATCTTAGCTACTTTTAGGGCTGTTTAAGGGATCATTCGGCAAAATCCAAAAGACCCATAATCGAAAAATCTAAATCTGAGCTAATTATGAGGAGAGGGAGATGAGCACCAGGGAAGCGACACGATTCTTACAGCAGGAAAATCAGCGCTTGCAGCAGGAGAACAAAGCGCTTGACGCGCAAATTGATAAGTTGCAGCACTACATGGAAGTGTTCGCTGAAATATATTGGACGTCCCAGTGGGTGCCGACCGCCGAGGATCCAATGGAGATGCTTTCGCAGAAGCTCTACGATGTGATCCAGGTCATCGATACAGAGGATGGCTCCATTGCCCAATTCGATCCAGAGTCGAATGAGTTGGTCTTTCGGATCGTCTACGGGCGGCTCCAGCAACAGTTGACCGGCCATCGCATCTCCAGCAAGGAGGGCGTCGCGGGATGGGTGATCAACAACGGCGGCCCGGTGATCGTCAACAATCCTCGGCAGGATTGGCGCTTTTCCCCGGCGGTCGATACCGAGTTCGCCTTCCTGACTCAATCAATTCTCTGTGTGCCGATGCTGCTAGAGGGTGATATCTACGGCATCATCGAGCTGATCAACAAGCGCGACGGGGATTTTCAGGAGTACGATGCCACGTTGCTCTCACTGCTCGGCCACATCGGCGCGATGGCCCTCAAAGCGACGGGCGCCTCGCCCGGCGTCATCGAAGCCTCGGACGACGACATTCTACAATTGCTGGCATAAGCGTTTTATCCACGCCGCCCGGACGTGAACGTCAGGGCTACCAGGGCGAAGCCCTTCAGAATACCAACACGAGGATGTACTTTTTATCCTCGTGTTTTTTCTTTGATGTGACAACCTGTCCAATTTCTAACCTCTAATCTCCAACTTCTCCTCAACCTCTGGCAAGGGCGTGATTTCGTGTTATCATAATGCGGATTGCCGCCAACTGATGGCGGCGCTATTCAACCAAGGGGCAAAAAGATGACGCTTGGCGCATCTAAAATTTCAAGCGCGATTCAAGCCGGGCAGGCGGATGATCCATTCTCCGGCGTGATTTTCGTGCGCCAAGGCGACGCGCAGCTCTTCGCCCAGGGCTACGGCTTTGCCAATCGCGCCGCACAGATCCCCAACCGGGTCAACACCCGCTTTGGCATCGCGTCGGGCTGCAAGGTCTTCACCGGCGTCGCCATCTGCCAGCTCGTCGAGGCCGGCAAGCTGAGCTTCGAGACGCCGCTGACCGACTGCCTCGACATCGATTTCCCCCACTTCGATCCCGACATCACCGTGGGGCAGATCCTCACTCACAGTTCCGGCCTCCCCGACTACTTCGACGAGGAAATCATGGACGACGAGGCGTACGAGCTGCTGTGGCACGAGCGCCCAATGTACCTGATGCGCTCGCCGCGCGACATGCTGCCGCTCTTCCAGAACGAGCCGATGAAGTTCGCGCCGGGCGCGCGCTTCTCTTATAACAACGCCGGCTTTATCGTGCTGGGCTTGATCGTCGAGCAGCAGAGCGGGATGCCGTTCCCCGAGTACGTTGAGCAGCATATCTTCGCGCCTGCCGGAATGGACGACTCTGGCTACTTCGCCTTAGATCAATTGCCGCCGCGCACGGCCTCCGGCTACATTTTAGACGACGGCGGCCAGTGGCGCACCAACATCTACAGCATCCCCGTCATCGGCGGGCCGGATGGCGGCGCCTTCACCACCGCGCCCGATATGGCGAAGTTCTGGGACGCGCTGCTCGGCCATCAACTCCTGAGCGAGGAGCTGACCGCCGCGATGCTCACGCCCCACATCTCCACGGGGGAGGACGATGAGGCGCTGGATCGCTACTACGGCTACGGCATCTGGATCACTAAGAAAGAGGGGCAACCCCGATCCTACTACGCTGTCGGCGGCGATCCCGGCGTGGCTTTTATCTCGGAGTACTTCGTCGATGAAGAGCTACTCGTCACGATCTTGGGCAACACTGAGAACGCCCTCTGGCGGATCTGCGGCCCTGTGATTGATGCGGCGTTGGCGTCCTTATAAATTTCAAGTAACCCCAACCCTTGCGCAGGTTGCATTGGATCATCCTTCTAATCCGGTGACATCTGCTTTCTAAAGTTCATCTAAAAGCAAATACTTCCGAAACCTTCGCAAGGTCAACGGAAAGGAGAATCATATTATGAACTGGCAACGATTTCACCTGCCCGAGGAAGCTGCCCGCGTCGTGGACGCCTGTCCCGACTTGACCATCGCCAGTTCGATCAACGAGCTGGTCAACTTGGCATGTGGCGGATTAGGCAGCCATCACTTTGAGGTCACCTACGAGGTGCCGGGGCGCGGTCGCGCGCTGGAGGCGACCGTCTCGCGCGTGCGCAACGGCGTGGCGGCGAACTATCCAGAGCCGTACATGCGCCGGCGTGATCCCGATTGCCTCGTCATCGCCGATCAACGCCCCACCGACAAACCCACGTTCAAGGAGCGCTTCGGCGAGGACTTCGACGCGCTGCGCACCGCGACCTTCGATTGGTTAGCCGATCAGCCGTTGGCGATGTTCGGCTACGTCGCCGGGCAGAAGAACATGGGCATGGACGCCATCGCCATCGCGCCGGCGAACGCGGGTTTCTTCTCGCTGAGCCTGGCGCTGCTGCAAGGCATCCTCCCCTACGATGAGCTGCCCGACGACTTCCGGCCGCGCTCGATCATCTACGTCGCGCCGCCCTTCCGCCACACCCACTTCAACGGCCAACAGGTCGTCGTCCACAACCGGCGCGAAGGGCTGCACGAGATGTTCGCCTACAACCTCTATCCCGGCCCCAGCGCCAAGAAGGGCGTCTACGGCATGCTCCTGACGCAGGGCGAGCGCGAGGGCTGGGTGACGACGCATTGCTCCGCCGTGCGCGTGATCACGCCCTACGACAACGTCACCACGATAATGCACGAGGGCGCCAGCGGCGGCGGCAAGAGCGAGATGCTGGAGCAGGTCCGCCGCGAGGGGGACGGGCGCTTGCTGCTGGGGGAGAATATGATCACGGGCGAGCGCCGCTATTTGGAGATCCCCCGCACCTGCCGCTTGC
>JAAAOZ010000009.1 GCA_009908585.1 Chloroflexota bacterium | reverse complement strand
TCGTTGATAATCCAATGAGCAAAGGAGGTATGTTATGAAAATGTGGAAGTCACTACTGAGTTTGGCTGTTGTTGGACTGTTGCTTGGGGCGGTAGGAATACTCAACGTGCAGAAAGTGTCTGCGGGTATGGGGTGGCAGACTGCATTCAAGGTTGATACCGCGTTCTGGGCTGGAGGTCTCCCTCATTATGGAGCTTTCTTCGGTGGCAGTTATGGGACAAATCAGTACTACAGCGGTCCAGGTGGAAGCCCTGCGGGGTATAGCAGTTGGGATTGGTGGGGAACGGATTACGATGTGCTATTGCTTCAAAAAAGGTGGTTGGGTCTCCAATCTCTTTACCCAGAGCGGTGGAATCCAGCCAATCATCATGCCTTTATGGTGGGGTACTAGGCCTCTCTGTCGATAGTTTTTAGGGTGAGTTCGACCTGGCACCTATCCTTGGATTTTCTATAATCGTGCTCTGAGTGTTGCGGATGCGAGCTTCTACTTGAGTCGATTCATCCTAATTTCCGAGATGTAACTTTGAGGGGAAATCTTTTTTAGACATAACTCAAAAAGGAGTATGAGATGTTCAGTAAAATTAGGCACACAAGCAGGCGAAAGTGGTTAATCGGTGTTGTCCTGATGGCGGTTATGGTTGGCAGTTTCTTTCTGATTCGCTTCCAGAGTTTTGCGCAAGAACCAGATCTTCTTCAGCTCAGCGATTTACCCGATGGGTTTGTGACCTTTTCGGAAGCACAGGATCTTGCCAAGGGTGATAAATATGAAGATAAGGGACACATTATTGATACCGCGAATCAAGAACTTCGCGGCTATTCGCCCGAACAGCGGCGCGTGCTCTCCGCCTATCACAGCCGGCAAAGTTTTGGGGCTGTCGGCGAGGCTTTCGGCAACGTGGTGGTTGTGATGCATTACGTGTATGACTATGCCTCTCCCGATGAGGCCGCTGCAGCAGTCGAGATCTTGCAGGATGACTTTGGGCAGATAACCACACCACACCCGGAGATTTCAGTCGAAGCATCATCGAGTGCGCGTGATTTGCGTGGCATGCGATTCGAATCGCATGTAGGCCCTGATGGAAACGTCTGCCACTGGTTTATCGGACAGCGGGGCAACACCTTGGTCATATTTTTCGCGGACGGGTTTGATGTTGACGCTGTGGCATCAACTTATCAAACAGTGTTGAAGAAGCTATCCGCTAAATAACTGGATGGGGACGTATTCGCGCTGAATGGCGCGCGCTTTCGCCAAACCCAAACCCCCCGCCACCGAGCAAGCTTCGCTCGGTGGCGGTTCTTTTCGGGGTGATCCTGGCAATTCTTACAGTAGACAACCTCCCTTGCTTCTGGTAAACTATCATCGTTGTCAGAAATCGATTGAGCAAGGGAGGGTAAATGAAGATTCGTGTCGTATTGGCCGATGACCATCCGCCGACGCGCCAGGGGATTCGCGCGGCGCTGGAGCGAGCGCCGGATATCGACGTGGTGGGAGAAGCTGGCGATGGCGCAGCGGCGAAGAAGCTCGTCGCCAAGCTTGGCCCTGATATTTTGCTGTTAGATCTGGTGATGCCCGGCCCCAAGCCCACCGATATCGAGCGCTGGGTGCGTCACAACCACCCGGAGACCATCACGTTGATCCTGACTGCCCACGACCGGGATGCTTTGCTGGCGGAGATGGAGGCGGCGGGCGCGGCGGGCTTCCTCACCAAGGACGAGGACACGCTCGCGCTAGTGACGGCGATTCGACGGGCGGCGCAGGGCGAGGCGCTCTACACCCCGGAGCAGATGGAGCGTACCCGTCGCTGGCGGGAGGAGGTGGGTCAGCGCTGGGAAAGCTTGACCGAGCGCGAGCGGGAGGTGCTGCGAGAGCTGGTGGCAGGGCAGAGCAACTCAGCCATCGCTGAGACGTTATCCGTCGCGAAGAAGACGGTGGAGTATCATGTGACGAACATCTTGCGCAAACTGGGCGTGGCGTCCCGATTGGAGGCTGCAGCGTGGGTTCACGATCATATCCCCGATGACCTGTGGGATGACGAGGCCCAGGCGACCTAGGGAAATCCCTAGGGGGTAAACTAGGGTTTTCCCTAGGGACAAACCTCCGAATTTATGTTAGGATGAGAGTTGTGGGTAAACTTCAGTTAACCGTAAGGAGGTTAAGATGTATAGGAATTTCAAGTTGTTCTCGTTGTTCGCGTTAGTGGCGCTGCTGTTGAGCGGCAGCATGGTAGAGAGGGCAGATCTCGCTGGTATGTCGTCCTCTTCGGCTGTCTTGGGCTCTAACGTGATCCGGGTTGCTTCTGGCACTCTGACGGTGTTTAACGATGGAAGTATGATAACAGAAGACAGTGGTCAGCTTGAGATCGTGTCTGATCGTCCATCTCCTGGCAACACGTCTCCGCCAGAAGTGTCGGAAGTGTCGGTTGTAACACAAGTGGTAAATCTGGAGGAGGAAACGGCGCAACAGCCTCGTCCCTCTGGTTCGCAACCAGTAGTCGTTAGAATACTATCCGGCACGCTGACGGTGTCCAACGATGGCAGCATGGTGACCGAAGACGGCGGACAGATCGAGATTGTGCCCGACACTCCTTCTCCACTTTCTGCTAAAAAAGACCGCGGGACCGAAGAGGTTCGTGTTGAATCAGTGGTAGTCCCAGGATCCCAATCTCTGGACAACCCCTGTTACGAACACACAGCCTGGGTGTCCTTTGACAGCACCAACTACACTCGGGTCACCAACTATTGTGTAAACCCCCAGGGCAACGAGGTGGTCAAAACGATCAAGATCACGAACACGGGTAACCAGGACACAGCGATCCTAGACCAAGAGACACTCGGCGTGAGTGGTATGCCCTTGCTCGAGTGGTGGCAATCGGGGCCTTGGATCATTGAACCTGGCGCTACCCTGAAGTTTGAGCCGTGGACAGAACTCCACAGTGGATGGGAGAGGGACGAAGATGTCGCCGAAGAGTGGCGCCCGGTCGTTATCAGCCACGATCTGCCAGACTCACCATAACAGGGCTTTGAAAGCGTCTTTGTACTTCGTCATAATCTGGTTATGGTCAAGTTTCGGAGTGGGATCCAGATTGCGCGAGGCTCACTTACCAGCCAAAGCATTGACGACTCCGGCGCCGACGGTGTCGTTTGGAGAGACGGAGAAGGCTCCACCCTTAAAAATCCGGGGGTAGTGGTTAAAATTGACCGACGGCTTCACGCGGCTCAGATCACACAGAATCTCAATAAGGCATATCTTCCCACTTCACTCCCATTCCTTGGGCCTTGTGTGGGCTTTTGGCCCCACCGCGACCTTGGTGGTGTTGAGCTTCATTGGGGTCATCAGTCAAAATTCACCACCATCTAGATGATTTCAGTCTGCCGAAATGCGTTAGCTATCAGTGTGCTGAGGGAACCCGTATCGACGGCGGCCGTGGTTTGATAGGCCAAAAAGAGTGCGGTAAAAGTCAAGACCCAAAATGAGCCGCAAAAAGCACCTTACCAACAAAAACAAAGACGTGTTTAACTAAACTCCCCT
>JAAAOZ010000117.1 GCA_009908585.1 Chloroflexota bacterium | reverse complement strand
GGGGTGTGCGCGCGCAGGCGGACGTGGCGATAGTCGCGGCCACTCGCGGCTTGGATCTCGCGCAGGGGATTCTCGTAGTGATGCGCGTAGGTCGGCTCGATCTGCTGATCCGAGCGGGCGACGATGGCCATTCCGCCGACGACGGAGGTGAGCGGGTCCATATCGCGGAGCGGCGCATCGCCGAAGAGGCTGGTCAGCATCCCGATGAACGCCGGCACGAGCGACGAGCCGCCCGTGCGCAGCACGACATCCACATCCGCCGGACGCAGCCCCGCGTCCGCCAACACGTGGCGGATTTCCTGTTCCACCGCGTTGACCTCGGCCTCGATGAGCAGCGAGAAGTCGCGGCGCAGCAGGCGCTCGTGGATGTTGATGTGATCGTGCGCGAAGTCCAATCGCGCCAGGAGCGAATCCGTGAGCGCTTTCTTCGCCCGCTCGATCTTGCGGAAGAGCTTGAAGCCGACGTTCTGCGTCTCCAGCGCGTACATCGTCTGTGGGCGGTCGCTCGTCTTCTGGAAGCTGCGGATCTTGCCCAGCGGATAGGGGCGGGAAAGCTCCGGCATCGTCTGCCAGGTGTGGAGCATGTCCAAATAATCGGGTGGGAAGGGCACGCCGCCATCGACCGATGTCCCTTGACCGAAGTAGGGGAGCAGCGATTGCATGATGCGGCGATCCAAGTCGTCGCCGCCGACCAGGACGCCGCGCGTGGCGATGACGCGGGGCGGCTGGCTTCCGCCTACCTCGGCGACGGTGAGGTCGAGCGTGCCGCCGCCGAAATCGAAGATCAATGCGATCTCCCGGCTGGGGGTCTGGTGGTGGTAGAGATGCGCGGCGGCGATGGGTTCCATCTGGAAGGTGATCTCCTCGAAGCCGGCGAACTGCGCGGCGCGGTAGAGAATCTCCTCGGCGCGCGCGGTGACCACCGGATTATCCGAGAATCGGACCGGGCGGCCCAGCACGACGCTGTCGCACGTCGCATCCAATTGGGCCTGCGCGCGCTCGCGCATCGCTCGCAGAACCATCGCGATCAACTCGTCGATGGTGTAGTAGCGGTCGAAGATATCGGTGCCCTCGTAGTTGGGATCGCGCAGCGCCGTCTTGATCGACTGGAGCAGCCGCCCATTCGCCGCGACGTCGGTGGTGATGTTGATCTCTTGCCAGTAGTGGATGGGGGAGGAGCCAGCGCCAGCGACGATCATCTCGATGGCGCCGATCTCCTTGCGCTCCCAGACGATCTTGCGTCCGGTCTCGCGTTCCAGATACTCGTTCGCAGCATCGGTGCCCAGCTTGGCGTTGTGCTCGCGGTCGATGTAGATGAGCGAGGGGAGCACGTGGGGGTTTTCGTTGGCGGGATCGAGTTGGATCGGGTGAAGGGTCGCGCCATCAAAGTACGCGACGGAGGAGTTGGTCGTTCCAAAATCTATCCCAATTCGCATCGTTTTGCGCCTCCTGTGTGTAAAGTGAATATCACTGACCAGCATGACACGAATCCGTAATTATACCACGTTTCCGAGATTCGGGATTTGGATGATTGAGACTGAAGCCGAATCCTTGCAGCCAGCCGGAATTATGATAGCCTAATGATAGACGTCCTAGCTGACCATATGATGATTTTCTTCGATTCCCCCCCCCGCAACATCCAACATCCAACTTCTAACTTTCAACTTATTTTTCACTAAGGAGGAAATGTGATGAAGCCGATTAAGACCTTTTCCGTCATTCCTTCGTTGCCGGAGGAGCTGAAGCCGTTGTGGGATCTCGCCTACAATCTGCGCTGGGCGTGGAACCACGACACCATTGAGCTGTTTATGCGCCTGGATAGCGATCTGTGGGAGGAGAGCGGGCACAATCCCGTGTTGATGCTTGGCGCCATCGATCAGGATCGTCTGGAAAGGCTGCGCCACGATGAGAGTTTCTTAGCTTACCTGGATCGGGTCGATCGTCACTTTCAAAGTTACATCGAAGAAGAGGGCGCGGTGTGGTTCTCGCACGAACACGGCAATACCAAATCCCCGCTCTTTGCCTACTTCTCCGCCGAGTTTGGGCTGACCGAATGTCTCTCCATCTTCGCGGGCGGCCTGGGCGTCCTCTCCGGCGATCACCTCAAATCCGCCAGCGACTTGGGCTTGCCCCTGGTCGGCGTCGGCCTGCTCTATCAGCAAGGCTATTTCCAGCAATACCTCAATCAGGCGGGCTGGCAGCAGGAGCACTACGAGGAGAACGACTTCGATAACCTCCCGCTGCACTTAGAATGCGATGATGAGGGCGAGCCGTTGACAGTGGAGGTGGCGTTCCCCGGCCGCACGGTGGCCGCGCAGATTTGGCGCGCGCAGGTGGGCCGGGCGCCGTTGTATATGTTGGATACCAACATCGATCAGAACCGGGGCGCCGACCGCGACATCACCGATCAGCTTTATGGCGGCGATCAGGAGATGCGCATCCAGCAGGAGATCTTGTTGGGCATCGGCGGCTATCGCGCCGTGCAGGCGCTGGGGCTGGATCCCACGATCTATCACGTCAACGAAGGGCACTCGGCCTTCTTAGCGCTGGAGCGCGCTCGCCACTTGATGCGCGAGCACGGCCTCTCCTTCGCGGAAGCGCGCGAGGCCGCATCGGCGGGGATTGTCTTCACCACCCACACGCCCGTGCCCGCCGGCCACGATCGCTTCCCGCCTCACCTGATGGATCATTATTTCTCGGCGTATGTGGATGAGTTGGGCCTCTCTCGCCGCAACTTCCTGGCCTTGGGCCGCGAACATCCCGATCAGGATAATGATCTGTTTGTGATGACGGTGCTGGCCCTGAAGATGGCTTCCTACAGCAACGGCGTCAGCAAGCTGCACGGCGAGATCACCCGCGATATGTGGGAGGATCTCTGGCCCGGCGTCCCCCAGGAGGAGGTTCCCATCACGCATATCACCAACGGCGTGCATTTCCTCTCGTGGATTTCTCACGATATGAAGCGCCTCTATGACCGCTATCTCGGCCCGCGCTGGCGCCAGGAGCCGGCCGAGCAGGAGATCTGGCAGCGCGCGGAGCACATCGCGCCGGAGGAGTTGTGGCGCACGCACGAGCGGCGCCGCGAGCGCCTTGTCGCCTTCGCCCGCCGCCGGCTGCGCCGGCAATTGCAGCGGCGCGGCGCCTCCCGGAGCGAGATCGAGGCCGCCGACGAGGTCTTAGATCCCAAGGCGTTGACCATCGGCTTCGCGCGGCGCTTTGCCACCTACAAGCGCGCCACGCTCCTGTTGCGCGATCCAGAACGCTTGGCTCGCATTATCAATGAATCAGAAGGCCCGGTGCAGATTATCTACGCCGGCATGGCCCATCCAAAAGATAACCCCGGCAAACAGTTGATCCAGCAGATTGTTCATCTGGCGCGCACGGAGAACTTCCGCTATCGCCTGGTCTTCTTGGAGGATTACGATATGACCATCGCTCGCTACATGCTTCAGGGCGTTGATGTGTGGTTGAACACGCCGCGTCGCCCCCGCGAGGCCAGCGGCACCAGCGGCATGAAGGCCGCGGCCAACGGCGT
>JAAAOZ010000499.1 GCA_009908585.1 Chloroflexota bacterium | reverse complement strand
GTAGGGGTTGTGCATCGTCAAGGTGCAGACGGCGGAGGCAATCCCCGGCTCCTTCTTAATCGTGAGCGCGGCCGAGGCGGTCTGCCAATCCTGCAAGCTGACGAAGAGATTGGACGTGTGGCCCAGCGCCACCAGCGCCTTAGAGACCGCCGCGCAGAAGAAGAGCGCATCCGGCAAAAGCTGATCGGGGCGCGCCGGGTTGAGATAGGGATTGCAGGGCGCCTCGGCGGCGGGCGGATTGCCGCCATCGCAGGGCGCGTTGAAGAACGCCTCCGTATCGAGCAGGTAGGTGGTGAAGCCGTCGGCATCGACGTGTTGGAGGATCTCGACCTCGTGCTCCACTTTGTCGAAGCGGACGCTGTACGAGGTTCCAGTCGGCTCGATCTCGTCCGCGTTTTTGTGATAGCGGGTGATCTGCCCAAAATAGGGCGCGATGGTGAGGCAAGCGCCCGCCCCTTCTGATTCCAGGGCTGCCATGCGACGCGGCAAGCGCCGCATCACGGCGGCCAGGCCGCCCAAGGGCGCGAACTCACTTTCGAAGGTCACGAATACAACAGTGCGCTGCTCATTGCGAGGTTTTGCGGTTTGTATCAGGGCCATAGGCTCCATCCTTTCGCTGAATTTGGTTGCGTGACAAACGTTGGGGAACTGTCAAGATAAAGTATAGTGATGATCCAAGGGATGTCAAAAATTTTCGCGGCGCAAAGGATAAGAAAAGTACCCTCATCCGCCAGGGATGGTATAATTAACAATTGTAACGAACCCTTGCGAAGGTTACAGGCATCCCGCCGTTACTATGCTCGTTCTGAAGACCAGGAGAGTCTGGCGTTGAAATGACGTCCCGAACCTTCGCAAGGGTAGATAAACACAAACCGAAAGGAAGATTTCCCATTATGCAAGCTGTTGTTTCAATCTTGGACACCGTGACGCACATGCTCTTGACGAAGACGTGCGCGCAACTGAAGGAGGAATTCTGCGCGTGCGGTTTCTACGTGACGGAGTATCCGCATTTCTCGTACCAGGTGGCGGAGGGCTTCGATCTCGACGCGCTCAAATCGCGCCTGGCTGAGGAGGCCGCACGGCTGGCGCCCTTCACGACGCGCGTGAGCGGCGTCGGCATCTTCCCCGGCCCGCACCCGGTCATCTTCCTGCCGGTGGTGCGCACGCTGGAACTCAGCCATCTTCATCATCGGCTGTGGGAGGTCACGAACGGTGCCGTGCATCAGAGGGTCGGGCATTATCACGCGATGCGCTGGATCCCGCACATCACCTTGGCCCAAAAGGACGTCACCCCCGATACACTCCCCGGCGTCATGCGCTGGCTGAACGACCAGACGTTCGATTGGGAGATTCGAGTGGACAACCTGGCCCTTATTTATACCGACGGCGAGACGGACACCGGCATGGCCTTTCGATTCGATCTGACCGGCGAGGAACGTATTGCGTAATGCGTATTGCGTAAAAATCAACCTCATACAAGGATGTTATTTTACAGTTGATCTTTCACGCTTGACCCGACGCGAACTAGAGGATATGCTAACCCTATGTCACAAGATGAGAACCACCCCATACCACCTATAGCCGAGCGCCTTGACGCGCTGACCGCCCCGGACGAAGATCAGCCGGCGCGGGAGGAGATCGAGCGCCAGGTGCGCATCCAATATCGCGGCTATCTGGTGCTGGCGACGGTGATCGCGCTCATCGTCGGCGGCGTGATCGGGCATTTCACGCCCGGCGAGGCCAATCCACTGAGCGAGACGCAGCTCACGCCGCCGCCCTACTGGGGCCAGGTCTGCGTGACGCGCGAGGCGACGGATGACGAGGACGCGCCGGAGGGCGTGGCTGTCCCGCCCACGGCGACGCCCCAACCGCTGCGCGTCTACGTCAGCGGCGCGGTGGCCGCTCCCGATGTGGTGGTGCTGCCGCCGGATAGCCTGCTGGCCGACGCGCTGAAGGCCGTCGGCGGCCCGACGGACGCGGCGGATATGAGCGCGATCAACCTGGCGGCGCCGCTCTCCGATCATCAGCACGTCATCGTGCCGGAGCGCGCGAGCGCTGAAGCGGCGCCAGAACCAGAAGCGCCGGCGACCAATCCCACCACCGGTGAGAAAATCGATCTCAACCAGGCGACGGCGGCGGAGCTGGAGACGCTGCCCAACATCGGCCCGGCGCTGGCCGAGCGCATCTTGGACTACCGCGCCGAACACGGCCCCTTCCCCACCACCGAGGCGCTGATGGAGGTCTCCGGCATCGGCCCCACCACCTACGAGGAGATCGCGCCGCGGATCACGGTGACGACGGATGGTGATTAGGGGCTGGAAGCTGGAAATTGGAGGTTGGAAAATCCACTTTTGGATTCGCAAAGACTGACTGACAGGTATTATGCGGATTATTGAGAAAGTTCGGGCCGGCGTCCCGCCGTGCCTGTCAGTGGCTCGACCAGGTCCCCTTGAGGGGGATAAGCAAGGCCGGCCACAACTTTTCAGGGCATTTTCTCATGCAGTGAGCTTTCTTTTCCCTATAATCTGTCGCATATATCTACCTGGCAGGTTTTCGAAAACCTGTCAGGTCTGACCAATTGAATCGGTACGATACGAATGGAGAAGAAACATCGTATGCAAAGCCTAACCCAACGTATATTTCCTAAAACGACCTCCCCTCACGTGAGGCGGGCCCGTCTCGCGCTCTTGATCTGCCTGATCGCCGGGTGGGGCGTGCTGCTGGGCGCGCATTTTACCGCGTGGGATACCACGCGCCACGTGCCGTTCCCCGGCTTCACGGCGGAGCCGAGCGGGGTGCTGACGCCCTTCGGGAATGCCTCGTGGGCGCGATTTGAGGTCACGCCGCCGCTGGCCGAGCCGGAGCGCGTCGTCGCCGTGGATGACATCCCCATCCAGAACAATCGCCAATTGCAGCGCGTGCTCCGCACCGAGTACGAGGTCGGCGGCGAGGCCTTCTTCTCCTTCGCCAAGCCCGACGGCAGCCAGCGCACCGTCCTCCTGCCGCTCACCGCATGGCCGATGGCCGACTTCGCCAACATCTTCTTAGCGCCCTACGTCACCGCGCTCGTGATCTTAGGCCTGGGCACCTGGGTGATGCTCTCCCAGAGCGACCGGCACAGCGTCGTCTTCGTGCTGGGATCCATCACCTTCGCCTGGGCACTGGCCCTGATCTTCGATCTGACCGTCAGCGGCGTCTTCCCTCGCATCTGGATCGCGGCGATCACGCTGAGCGGCGTCTTCTTCGCCCAACTGGGGCTGCGATTCCCGCGCCCCGTCCGCCTCGTCCGGCACAGCCCGTGGATCGTCTGGCTCTTCTACGGCATCGGCGGCCTGCTCCTCATAGCCGGCCAACTGACGCTCTATCACTGGCCCAGCTCGTGGGCCTTCATCCCCACGTGGCGCATCATCTATTTAGAAAACGGCCTGGGCATGCTCTTCTTCCTGGGGATGATGGTCCATCGCCTGCGCCGCCCGCCCTCCACCACGGTGCGCCGCCAGAGTCGCATCATCCTGATGGGCGCGACGTTGGCCTT
>JAAAOZ010000277.1 GCA_009908585.1 Chloroflexota bacterium | reverse complement strand
ACCTCTCGCCCGCTATCTTGGAGCGCGGGGCCGCGCTCTACATCAACGTCTCCTTCGAGGAATCGCTGCGCAAGAACCGCGCCCGTCGCAACCCCAACCGCCTCGATAGCATCCTGGAGCACAGCCTCAGCGACGAGAAGATGCGTCGCCTCTACAGGGAGGATGATTGGGCCGCCTTCACCGCCGACGATCCCGCCTACGTGCACGTCCAAGGCGTCGAGGTACCCTACGCCGTCTTCGAGAACGAGGACGATGTGACGACGCCGCGCGGTGAAGCGCTCGGTGAGCGCCTGGCGACGACGCTAGATCAGCTTTGGTCGCGGCGGCAGGCGCAGGGCTAAAGACCTACCCTTGCGAAAGAGCGAAAAGCCCTGGGGGTGTCACATCCCCAGGGCTTTTGTGATTGTATAATACCTGACAAGTTGTCCTCATTCCAGCAACTTCAACTCCCCGTTCTCCTTCATCGATTGAAAGACTTGGATTGCCCCACTGAGAGCTTCCAGCAGTTCTTCCGACACCTCTTCTTCGTCCAGAATCCCCACCACGATGGCGTAAGCCACGTTCATCTTATCCTCACCGTAGTTGTACCTGCTGTACAAATCCTTCAAAGGCCCTCTGTCGTATTGATGCACCCGGACACTCAATTCGCCGCTGCTGATCTCTCCCTGGCGCCACGCCTCGAAACTTTGATCCAGTTTCTCCAACTCGCGCTTGAGCTCCCGTTCATGCGCTTCCATACGCCATTCCCGCAATTGACGTTTAATCCCCTTAGAATTGCCCATGCTTACCCCTCCACCTCAATGTCGTCAGCCTTTTCCTCTTCATCAGGCAGTTGGAGCGCGATGTAGAAGGTGCTGCCCTGATCCACCTCGCTATCGACCCAGACGCGGCCCCCGTGGCGCTCCACGATGGATTTGACCAGCGCCAGGCCCAGGCCGGTGCCCTGGACATCGCTCGTCTCCCGGCGCTTGATGCGATAGAATTTCTCGAAGAGCCGCACCATATCCTCCGGCGCGATGCCGATGCCGGTATCCGAGATGTGGATGATGGCCTCGCTGTCGGTCACGTCCAAGCCCACGTTGACTTGCCCGCCGGCGGGGGTGTACTTGATGGCGTTGTCCACCAGATTGCTCACCGCCTGACGGATCAAGGTGCAGTCGCCGATGACCGTCGGCGCGCCCTCCGCCGGGTCGAGGCGGAGCATCACGCCCTTGTTCGTGGCGCGCGCGCGCATCGTATCGACGGCCTCGACGAGGATCAGGCCCAGGCGGCACGCCTCCTGTCGCACGCCGACGCCCGCCTCGATGCGTCGCAGGTTAAGCAGATCCCCGATCAGCGCGCTCATCTGATCGATACCCTCCAAGATGCGATCCAGATAGTCGTGCTGTTTGTCGTTGAGATCGCCGACCATCATCAGCATCGTCGCGTAGCCGCGAATGAAGGTCAGCGGCGCCCGCAAATCGTGCGAGACCGTCGCCACGAAGTCCGACTTCATCTCATCGAGTTCTTTGAAGTGCGTGACATCGCGCATCACCACGACTTTGCCCGCCATCAGGCCTTGGGGATCCAAAATGGGCGCGATACTGGCATAGAAGGTGCGGCCATCCTCCAACGGCACCTCGACGGCCTGCTGCTCCTCGTCGGAGCGCAACACGGCGGTCTTCAACGGCTCTGGAATATCCACGTTCTTCAACAATCGCCCATAGGCCGATTCGTTCACCTCCAAGACGCGCTGCGCGGCCGGATTGATCAACAGGAGACGGGCGCGCGAGTCGATGACCAGGATCGCGTCGGTGGTGCTGGCCAAAATCGCGGCCAGGCGGCGCCGACCGCCCTCGGCCGCTTGGAAGAGGCGCGCGTTCTCGACGAGCACCGCCGCCTGGTTCGCCAGCGTGGAGAGGAAATTCACGCGCGCCTCATCGAAGGCATCGCTTTGATCCGCGCCGACCCAGAAGATGGCCACGGTGTCATTGTGCAAGCGCACCGGGAAGACGGCCACGCTTTGCAGCGGCTGGGCCATGCTGGCCGGCCCCTTCGTCTCGGAAAGATCCTGGATTACGAGCCGATGCCGCCGGCGCCGCAACGCCTTAGAGAAATCGCGATCCAACGCCGCGATATTGGCGATCTCTACATCCTCTTTCCCGCTGCTGAAGACCCGCTGAACGCGATTACCGCTGGTGGAGAGAAGAATAAATCGGGCCACCGTCGCGCCCGTCTCCTCCAACGCCCCATTCAGAATGGGCAAAACGCCCCGTTCGAGATCCAACGTCGCCGAGACGGCCTGGGCGACATCCAACAGCAGCGAGAGATCGTCCAATCGCGCCCGGAGGCGAATCCGCATCTGCTCAAAGGCGAGATGGAGACGGAGATGTTCAAATCGCCGCGCGCGATGTGATTGGCGGCCTCTGCCAGCTTGTTCAGAGGCTTGATGATGCGCGTCGCATAGAAGGGGATGGCAAACAGCAAAATGCCGCCCACCGCGATCTGCACCATCAAGAGCGGGCTGGCAATCGCCGTCGCTGTTTCCAGCACAGCAGCGTAGGGGAGTTGTAAGACGACCGTGTAGGGCGTGCCCCTCGAATTGTGCAGATAGGTCAGCAGGCGCTGCCCATCCGGCGAAACCTCCTCATAGGCCGCCCCCGTGCCGGGTTCAGGCACGGCATCCATTTGCCCTTCCCAAGGCCGGAGGATGAAATCTGGATTAGGATGGGCGATGATAGCGCCCCACTCATCCAAAATAAAGCCGGTCCCGGTACCGCGCGTAAGCTGGAGTGCATCCAACGCCTGCTGCATATAGGGATTGACATTTAATCGCGCGCGTCCCAGCAAGAGCGCCACCGGTGGCCCCTGTTCATTCGACGGATTGTTCCAATCCTCCTCCTGGAAAATCGGCTGCACCGCCGTGAGGCCATATTCGCCTGATGGCAACGTTGAGATGCGCGTCATCTGTAAAAATCCCACATCCAGCGCTTTTTCGGCCTCCAGGCGCTCCTCCATGGTCAAACCCGCGCGCGCCTCGTCCTCCGGCACGGCCTCGACGACCCCCAACGATGGATTAACGATCAGCAATTCTTGGAAGAAGGGAACCACCTGTCGATCCGTCCGGAGCGCTTGAGCGCGCCGCTCGGGATCGAGCAGGGCCGGATCCTCCGCAAACGTTGTCAGCAGATTGGAACTGGTGTAAAAGAACTGTCGCAATCGCTCGCTGGCATTATCAGCGCTACGAGACATCTCCGCGATGGCTTGCTCGCGCGCCAACGTGATCGCCCGCGAGGTGACCGCCAGCACGGAAAGCACAATGATGAGCAACACCAGCGGAATGCTAAACACCAAGAATCGAGCGCGCAGGGAGCGACTGTAAACGGAGACGATATCGCTGCGCTGGGGGGGACGCCACGCGGGATTGAGAAATACGAGCTGGAACACAATCCCTACCCCCACGCCGCTGAGCACCCAGAGGGGCAATTCGTTGTTCCAGAAGGAGGCGACATAATCCACCGCCAGCAGCCCGCCTCCGGGCAGATTCGTGGCCAAGCGGCTGA
>JAAAOZ010000217.1 GCA_009908585.1 Chloroflexota bacterium | reverse complement strand
CGGCGGGGCGCCAGGTCCTTGGTCCCCACGGCAGGCAGTGGTCTTTGCAGCGGCGGAGATTTCGGGCGCGATGACGCAAGGAGTACCTCCGCCCCCGCCGGGCGCCGGTTTCTGGGCGTGGTACGCTCTGTTGATGGTGATGCTGGGAAGCGTGGCCTTCTGGTTGTGGCGGACATTGATCCGGCAGGGCATCTCGCTGCGCCAATTGCTGGCCCTGACGTGCGCAGCGGCTCTGCCTTACGCCTTGGTATTGGGCAGTTTTACCGAAAACTGGTCAAATCTGGGCGTGTTATACTTGGTGCAACTGTTCATCGTGTTGGGCGCGGGCTATTGGGGCGCCTGGCGGGGAAAGCGGAGTAAATTGTGAGTTGCGAGTTGAGGGGGTGTTATGGAGCATGAGGAAAAGTTTGCGGTGAAGCGAGAAATCTGGTTGCCTTATTATGAAGCACGGTCAGGGGCGCGCGTGCGACTCTTCTGCTTCCCTTGCGCCGGGGGCAGTGCGCTGATGTACCGCGATTGGCAGGAAAATCTCCCGCCGGCGGTGGAGGTCGGTGCTGTGGAATTGCCGGGGCATGGCCTGCGGATGCGCGAAGCGCCGCTCCGCGAGATGGACGCGCTGGTGGCGGCGTTACTGGCGGGATTGTCGCCTCACTTCGATAGACCGGCCGTCTTCTTCGGGCATAGCATGGGCGCACTGCTGGCCTTCGAGCTGGCGCGAGCCTTGCGCGCAGCGGGGGAACGTGAGCCGGCGGCGCTGCTGGTCTCATCGCACCGTGCTCCGCAGTTACCCAACCCAGATCGCACGAACCACACGCTTTCGGATCGGCAGCTCGCGGAGAAGATTCAACGGCTCGGCGGCACGCCACAGGAGGTTTTGGAGCACCCTGAGCTGTTGGAACTGATCCTGCCGACGCTGCGGGCGGATTTCGAGGTACTGGATCGCTACCACTACGTCGATGCGGGGCCGTTCGCTTTTCCCATCGCGGC
Organism: Chloroflexota bacterium; assembly: GCA_009908585.1. GTDB lineage: Bacteria > Chloroflexota > Anaerolineae > B4-G1 > SLSP01 > JAAAOZ01. The sequence continues at coordinate 2,562 of JAAAOZ010000217.1, read as the reverse complement.
ATACGGCGGGATAGGGGACGAACCGCTCCCTAGGGCGCACCTCGATGCGTGGCGCGAGCAGACTGCGGGGCGATTTACATTACAGATGTTCCCCGGTGGCCATTTTTATCTACACGACGTGGCGCCGTTGTTTCTGGGGACGCTGAGTCAGACAATATTGAGATCTGTGTCAGGAGGTTGACGTTTCAGATGAAGGTTTTGATGACGACGCAGCCGGGATTGGGACATCTGCATCCGATGGTGCCGCTGGCGCGGGCGCTGCAAGAGACCGGGCATACAGTAGCGTTCGCGTGCGCGGCTGCGTTTGCGCCGCGGGTTGAGGCGGCGGGCTTTGATGCCTTCGCTGCCGGGATCGACTGGATCGAGTCGCGGGTGGAGGAGAGCTTCCCAGAAGCCCGGTCGTTGGACGCGGAGGCCCGATCGGCGCTGATTTCGGAGATTTTTCTGGACGACGCAGCGCATCAGATGGCCTATGATGTGTTGGAACTTTGCCGGCAATGGGAACCGGCCCTCATTGTGCGAGATCATTTCGAATACGGAGGATGCGTGGTGGCGGAAGCGCTGGATTTGCCTCACGCCGTCGTGGGCATCGAGTTCTTCATCCCAGAGTATTTGAGCCGGCTAGGCATGGAGCCGAAGCTGGCCTACCTGCGCAGCGCCTATGGCCTGCCGCCCTATCCGGCGATGGAGATGCTCACGCGGTATTTGCATCTCGCGTATCTCCCGCCCAGCTACCAATTCCCCCAGTTCCCGGCGCCGCCGACGTCGCACCCGACACGACCGGATTTCTGTCAGGGCGCAACAGCGGCCGAGTTGCCCGGCTGGCTGGCCGAGCTGCCAGATCGCCCGACGGTGTATGTGACGTTGGGTACGGTCTTCAACCGGGCGACGGAGATCTTTGGCGCGATACTGGAAGGGCTGGCGACGTTGCCCATCAACGCAGTCGTGACGGTGGGGCGGACGCTGGCGCCGGAGACGTTAGGCCCGCTGCCCGACCATATTCGCGTGGAACGGTACATCCCCCAGGCGGCACTGCTGCCGCGCTGTGATGTTGTCATCACGCACGGGGGCTTCAACACGACGATGGCGGCGCTTGCCCAGGGTCTGCCGGTGGTGGTGGCGCCGGTCTCGGCGCATCATCCGTTGCACGCCCGTCGGTGCCTCGATCTGGGGGTGGGGCGGGTGTTGCTTCGCCAGCCGGGTCTCTTCTCCGAGCACCTGAAGCCTGAGGAAGCGCCGGTATTGACGGCGGAAAGTGTGCGTGAAGCAGTCCAGGCGGTGTTGCGCGAGCCGGGATATCGGGCTGCCGCGCAACGACTGGCCGACGAGATGCGCTCGCTGCCCGATTCGACGGCGGCGGTGCATCTGTTGGAACGGTTGGCCCGCGAACGCCGCCCATTGCCCTACGAGTCCGAAGCGAGGTAGATTGCCTATGGCGAAAAGCAATAAGAAGATGAAGCAACCGCAGGCGCCCGACGCTCTGATCGCGCTCCGAGGGGTTGAAAAGAAATATAAGACGGGATCGGGGGGCTTCCTGGCTCTCAAGGGCATCGATATGACGGTGGACCCCGGCGAGTTCGTGGCCGTGGTGGGCAAATCCGGCTGTGGGAAATCAACGCTCATCAATATGATCACGGGCATCGACCGGCCCACCAAGGGCGAGGTCTGGGTCAAGGGCACGCTGGTCAGCGAAATGCGAGAAAATCGCATCGCGGTATGGCGGGGTCACACCATCGGCGTGGTCTTTCAGTTCTTCCAACTGTTGCCCACGCTCACGGCGATTGAAAACGTGATGTTGCCGATGGATTTTTGCCATCTCTACTCCCGGCGCGAGCGCCACGAGCGCGCGATGATGTTACTGGAGGAGATGGAGATGGCGGATCACGCTCGAAAGTTGCCGTCAGCGCTCTCTGGCGGGCAGCAACAACGGGTGGCCATCGCGCGGGCGCTGGCCAATGATTCTCCCATCATCGTGGCGGACGAGCCGACCGGCAATTTGGACACCAAGACGTCGGACGCGGTCTTCGACCTGTTCCTGCGTCTGATCGAGGAAGACAAGACGATTTTGATGGTGACGCACGACTCCGACCTGGCGGAGCGAGTTACGCGCACCATACGGCTCCTGGATGGCCGGATTGTGGGCCAGGAAAGCCGCGAAGTGGAAGAAATCCATGCTTAGTCCTCGTTGGCGCAAAGTGCTGCGGGATCTGTGGGTCAACAAGGCCCGCACGCTCCTAGTCGCGCTCTCAATTGCGGTGGGAGTCTTCGCCGTGGGCACGGTGGCGCATATGCAGTACATCATCAACGAGGATCTGATGCGCAGCTACGAGGCGGTCAATCCAGCCCAGGCCATCATTCACACCGCCGAGGGCTTCGACGACGCTTTTGTGACGGCGGTGCGGCGGATGGACGAGGTGCAAGAGGTGGAAGGGCGGCGCAGCTTCACGGTTAAATTTCGGCGCCCGGACGATGATGCGTGGCACGCGATGCAGGTCTTCGCTATCCCCAATTATGAGGACATCCGCATCAACAAGGTGCTGCCTGAAACGGTCTTCGATCCTG
>JAAAOZ010000328.1 GCA_009908585.1 Chloroflexota bacterium | reverse complement strand
GTTGACGACGACGCGCTATCTGGCCGCGATACGCTACGAGGATGCCGTGGATATCGCCGCCGACCGTCCGGCCACCGCGACGATGATCCTGAGTATGGCCGTGCGCGGGATGATCAAATATTACTTTCTGAAGGCGAATCGCTATCTCCCGCGTGATAAGGACCTGCTCTTGGCCCTGAGCGAGTTCAACCCCAAGCTGGGCGATCTCACGCGCGAATTCTACGCCAGCCACGATCTCGACGAGCGGCTGCGGTTGGCGGAGCAGATCGCCGATCAGACCATCGAGACCCACGGCTTCTTCGCGTGGGAATCGAAATTGCAGTTGGTCGAGTAGTCGCTTAGTCAAGGTAGTCATTTGGTCACGTAGTCATTTGGTCAATGCTTCAACTACAAGACTACCCAGACTACCCGACTAAAACGTGATAAACGACGCTACCGCTGCCCGGCAAAATCGGGCACAATAGCACAAAACAGAACCGAGGTAGTATGAATAAACCCTTGATGACTATTGTTATGCCCGCCTATAACGAGGCGCATCGGCTGCCCATCACCCTACCCCGCGTGATCGATTTCATTACCTCGCGGCCTGAGCCGCTGGACATTATCGTCGTCAACAACAACAGCCGCGATGAGACCCGCACGGTCGCCGAGCGGATCGCGGTGGAGCATCGCTTCGTCCACGTGATCGATCAGCCAATCCCTGGCAAGGGCGCGGCCGTCCGCGCGGGGATGTTAGCCGCGCAGGGCGAGTATGCCTTCATCTGCGATGCGGATTTGGCGATGCCCATCGAAGAGCTGCCGCGCTTCTTCCCGGAGAACTTAGACGGCCCCTACGACATCGCCATCGGCTCGCGCGAGGCGCCGGGCGCGCAGCGGTACGATGAGCCGTTCTACCGCCACTTAATGGGCCGCGTCTTCAACTTCATCGTGCGGACGTTGGCCGTGCCGCGCATCCAGGATACGCAGTGCGGCTTCAAGGCCTTCCGGCGCGAGGCAGCGCGCGATCTCTTCGCACGCCAAAAGATCGACGGCTGGGCCTTCGATGTGGAAGTGCTGGCGCTGGCGCAGCGACGCGGCTATCGCATCATCGAAGTGGGCATCCCCTGGTATTACGGCAAAGGCAGCCGCGTCAGCCCGGTGCAGGATTCCGTGCGGATGTTCCGCGAGGTGCTCCGCATCCGACGCAATCTCCGCGCGGGGATGTACGACGAGGAGGCGTAGGCGATGTCAGATTTGGATCTCATCGCCTTCGACGCCGACGATACGCTGTGGCACAACGAGAGCAAGTTCGCCGCCGCGCAGGCGAATTTCCGGCAGATGATGGCCGCCTATCACCCCGGCGATGTGGTGGATGAGGCGCTCAATCAGACCGAGCGGGAGAACATCCACCACTACGGCTACGGCGTCAAAAGCTACACCCTCTCGCTGATCGAGACGGCGATTCGGCTCACAGATGGGCAGCTCCCGGCGTCCGTCATCCAGAAGGTTCTCGATGGCGCCAAGGAGATGATCACGGACGCCGTCGAGCCGTTGGAGCACGTCGAGGATGTGCTGGCACAGTTGAAACCCACGTATCCGCTGATGCTCCTCACCAAGGGGGATCTCTTCGAGCAGGACGCGAAAATCGCCAAGTCGGGGCTGGCCTCCTACTTCACCCACATCGAGGTCGTCAGCGAGAAGAACGCGCAGGTTTACGCGGCGCTACTGGAGAAGTACGGCATCGCGCCGGCGCGCTTTCTGATGGTGGGCAACTCGCTGCGCTCCGACATTCTGCCCATCGTGGAGATCGGCGGCCACGCCGTCCACATCCCCTATCACATCACCTGGGTACACGAAGTCGCCACACCCAGCCAGGAACACGCCGATGGCTATGAGCAGTTGGAGCACATCGGGCAACTCCCCGCGCTGCTGGCGCAGAAAGGTTGATAGAAACCCTTGCGAAGGGTACGGAACATTCTCTGAATTCAAAATCCCTCCTTACGTCAAAAATCTCGCTGTTATCAATAGTCTATCGCAACCTTCGCAAGGGTAGATTGTTTTATTCCCTTCCTTTAACTATTTAGGAGGTTTTTATGGCAGAGATTTTCACCCGCCCCATTGAAGCGCGCGAAATTATTAAGAATCCCTCGTGGGAGCAACTGCGCGCATGGGCCAGCATCGAAGAGACGACGACCACGTGGGAATCGGCGCGCTACATCACGCGGATTCGGAGCCGATCCGCCAAATTCACCGACATCATCTTTGGCGAGCCGGACGCGGAGCAGCGTCGCTGGCTGACCGAGGCGCAGGCCTCGTTGCGCACGATGCGCCTCATCCAATTGGATCGCGTGATGGGCCAGCATCCCGATTTTCAACGGCACTGCCGCTTCTTCGTGCCCATCGAACACGCGCGGCTGGCGTTTATGTGGGGGCAATCGCTCTTCGACGCGCCGCCGGAGTTCGCCGAGCGCGAGCGCGCAGATATGACGACGGTCATGATCCCCAAATGGCGCGATAAGGTGATGGAGCGCCGTATCTTGGTCGATCCAGAGACGTACACGACCTACGCGCTGGGCAGCGATTATATGGGCGAGGTCAAGAAGTCTTTTCTGCGCCTGGCGATGTATTGGACGAAGCAGCAGGGCGGATTGGGTCTGCACGCCGGCTCCAAGGTCATCCGCGTGCACGATGTGCACGACGAGTTGGTGGCGAAGGGCGCGATTTTCTTCGGGCTGAGCGGCACGGGGAAGACGACGCTCACCTGCCACCATCACTTTATTGATGACAAAGCGGGCGAAGAAGGTGTCGCAATCCGCCAGGACGACGTGGTGATGATGCAGCCCGACGCCGAGTGTTACGGCGCCGAGGCCAACTTCTTCATCAAGACGGAGGGGCTGGAGCAGGAGAGCCAGCCGCTGCTCTACAACGCCGCCGCCTCGTCGCGCGCGATGTTGGAAAATGTCTGGGTCAATCCCGATGGGACGCCCGATTTTCTCAACTACGCGCTGGGGCGCAATGGCCGCGCGATTGTCTTCCGCTCGGATATGGACTACACCGACGAGAGCATCGATCTACCGCGCGCGGACATCATCGTCTTCATCACGCGGCGCGAGGACATCGTGCCGCCGGTGGCGCGGCTGACGCCGGAGCAGGGCGCGGCCTTCTTTATGCTGGGCGAGTCCATCGAGACGGCGGCCGGCGATCCCGCGCGCGCGGGGCAGCCCGTCCACAGCGTGGGCACAAATCCCTTCATCGTCGGCTCCTACGAGAAAGAGGGCGCGATCTTTATGCACATCCTGCGCCAGAACCCGGATGTCCAGGTCTTCCTGCTGAACACGGGCAGCATCGGCAAGCGCGATGTCGACGGCAGCTTGCGCGATCCGGCGCAGGCCGAGAAGATCGGCGTGCTGGATTCCACCACGATCATCCAGCAGATCGCGCGCGGGGGCATCACGTGGACGACCGATCCCGATTGGGGTTACGAGGTCGCCACGGCGGTGCCGGGCCTGCCCGATTATGCCGAACGCCTCAATCCGCGCGCGGCTTACACAGAGGCAGCCTACGATCAACTT
>JAAAOZ010000041.1 GCA_009908585.1 Chloroflexota bacterium | reverse complement strand
GGGTGGGCGAAGCGGTCTTACCAGGTGAGATGATTGTCGTGAGCAAAGGTTTAAGCGGAAAACAATGAGGTAGGATGGTCACCAAACGATAGGCTTGCAGACTAAGTCGTAAGTATAGTTGATCCGGAAGAGTGATGTATGGTTCATTTTAATGTCACCAAGGAGTAAGTAGGCTATGAATACAGTGACTGGGGACTTAAAAGAGTCCAATGACCTTAGAAAGTGGTCGGATGAAGAACTGCTGGACAGCGTGAATCTGCTGTTGACCAATTCTTTGAATGAGCCGCTGGCGCCAAACGAGGCTATTGAGTTGGTGCAGCAGATTGTTGGGGAACTCTTCATTCGCAATCATCTTAGTCCATCTCCATCGTGCCTTCATTAGGACAAACGGCCCGCCAAAGAGCGAAACGGGCATCAATGGAAAGGCAGTTGTTTGACCCAGATGCCGCTATTCAGGCCTGGGCTGAGGCTCGGTATAGAGTAGCTATAACCACAGGACCATGAAGCCTGTAGGGAAAGCCATTTGATCAAAATTCAATAAATTGCTGTTCCGGGAGGGGGATGATGTCGAGGTTGGTCGCAGACCTGATGTCAAGCGCCTCGCTACTATTGGCTGCCCTCGCCATTTCTCCGATGGCTTCCAGCGGCGTATCACCGGGGTAATCGCCAAGGTGAACACCGGTATCGCGTTTGGTGATACGATAAAACGGCACAGCATCATTCCGCGTTCTGGTTGGGCGTCTGATTAGAGTTTTTTAAAGCATTTTGGATCGCCAATGAAGTTTTATCAGCTTCCCTTTGCACAACCTTAGCGGCGCTGCGTAGGTGTTCACTGTTGGCAAGGTGAGATGCGGTGATGATTGCCAACGCATCAGATATATCGTCCACGCGTGATTGGATATCCTTGAGAGTCTCGATCGTATTTTGGTTTGGCGCCTCTGCCGAAGAGTTGGCGAGGTTCATTGATAACCCCTTCGAAATGTGGACATTGTCTCAAACTTAGCATTAACCAGTTGGTAAGTCTAACGGTTTCTTTTTGTACCATTTTGAAAAAGGCGACACAAAGCCCTGGGGCTTTGATTGGTTGATGCTGGCTCGCCCTGAGCGCGGCACGCGCGCTTGGAGCGCGATGACGGGCTTCTCGAGCTCGGACGGGGCGATTGCGCGCACACGGTCCGGCGAACGCGGGCAATCGCTATTGTGGAGAGTATAGCGGCCCTGGCGTTTGCGTTTTGCGGAGCGTCGCGACGGCGCCCCGCTCGAGGTGAGCTGACGCCGCCGCGAAGGCTCAATGGGGAGCCGTGGACAGGTTTCAAGACCTGGTGAGCGCGGAACAGCAAGCGATCAAAAGCAGAGCAAAGAAACGTGTGTCCTATTCATCACGCAACTCAGAGCCCGGCTCGGGCTCGCTTCCCAACTCAGTCCGGGTCTTGTCAGCGGCCTTCTTCCGCGCCACCGATTGCCGCTGGGACGCCAGTGCGAGCTGATCATTGAAGGCACCGGCTTCTACGGCCTCGCGAAGCTTGGCCAGGACCAGGGGGATTTGCTCGCGAGGGCCGACACGAATGGTGGAATGGCCTTGGCCATCGAGATCGAGCGGCTGGGCGCCATAGCGGACCTGAATAAAATACGCCCCCTCGACCTCATACCACCAGGGGCGGACGCGGGTGCTGCGGCTGCCGCGTTGTATGCGGAGCGTCTCGCCCTTCCCGGCGGCATCGAACGCGGCCAGCTGGGTGTCAATGGCTTCGCGGAAGCGGTCCAGCGGGCTGAGATTTTGCCGCTGGCTGCGATTCTGGGGTTTGGGCGGGTCGAGGACGATGTCGAACGCGCCAAGCGGATCGGGGGTGGCTTTGTTGGCCATAACGCTATCTCCGTGAAGTCCAGGGATAGCGCACATATAGCCCACAACGATCCGGGCTACTCTCGGCGGGGGAGGATTTCTGATCGATTGCGCGATCGAAGTGCGTCCGCGCAGTAAACCTATTGCCCGTCCTCTTCGAATATCTCGGCCATCGTCATCTCGGACTCGCGGCTTGTGTCGGTGATCGGCTCGACTTCAGTAGAAGTGTCGGTGCTCTCGATAGACATCAAACACAATCCAGCAGTTGAGCATTTGTCGATAGGTTGTATTCTTTGAGATTTGATCCACCTTAACCGCACCGAGAAGATCGGTCTTGGCGATGTCCCTCGACGTGATTGCAATGTGCCGCATTCCAGGTCTCCTCACCCAACGACCCAAGGAAACCGCACCGGCCTTGCGATGAGGTTAAATCGGCGCGGTCAGGTGACCGTAATGGGCCGTTGGCTATCCGAATAATAAACTAAAATGGTGCCCCGCAATGAAAAATCGTTGCGGTGAGTTGCTCAGTGATGGGATAAATAAAAGTATGTTGGATGCGTTAGTGCGAGAGAACAAAATCAACGACAAAAGTTTTTGCGACAGCCACCGTCTTGGGCAAGCGGTGTTGCGTGCCAGGGCTACTTAGATCAGCTTTGCCTATCGTCGATATCTATGTGGTGTTGGCTATTTCTACGGCCCATAATATTTCCGCGCTAATGCATCGGAAGGCAGGATGACGCTCAGTCCTGCCTTCGCATTTGCGAGAGGAGATATTATGTTCAATCCATATTCAAACAAACACCATAACGACCAGCTCCGCGACACGACCAGTGACCTTTTGAAAGCGCGATTTCGCACGATCCCTGCTGAGCGGATATTCTTCCTTACAATCTGTTATTCGCACTCGGCCGATCCCGAGGAGGCCCGTATCAATGCCCTTCTACGGGGTAGTGCCGTGGACCGCCATATGCGCCAGAACGGCATCGAGTTCCTCCAGGTGGTCGAGGAGCAAGCCCATGAGGGCGACGCGATCACCTTTACCGGACACGGCCACGCCGTGGTAGAGCTACCGCGTCGCTATGTCAGCACAAATCCACGGCGCCAACGCAAGCTGTTCGAGAGGTTCAAGCACGACCACGGCCTCTACGCGTTTACCGCCGACTATCAGCAGGAATATGCCCAAACCGCCAGTCAATCCCGCTTCCCCATCCGATATGCGATCCATATCCAACCCCTCTATAGCGCGGACAAGGATCGCGAACTCGCCAATCTCGCGGGATATGCGACGAAATGTTTGACCCGTTTCAAATGCCCGCTCAATAACAGCTTTGAGAAAAAGATGAAGGCAGCGGATCGCGATTGCTATCTTGCAGCCCTTGAACAGATTGCCTTTATCAGCGCGACCGATCCGATCCTGCTGAAACGCCAACTCGAGCTGCTTATAACGCACGAGATGCAGGCCGAATCGACGAGGTCGGTGGATGAGGTGGGGCGTCTAATATTAGACAGACACAGTGCCGTGTTGAGCGCGATTGGAGGCGGACTCGATTGGCTGCGCTATTGGATCGAAAAGATCAAGAGAGGCGTTGAAAGGAAAAACCACAGACCTGGAGGTTTGAGTGTTTCTGAAATAAGCAATAAGAGATGTATCAATGGGCCTGACAAAGAGGATAAGCGTAGATGCAGTGGGAATACAAAAGACGAGACAGGAGGTGGTAT
>JAAAOZ010000210.1 GCA_009908585.1 Chloroflexota bacterium | reverse complement strand
CAATCCCCACCGCTGGGAGCAAGTCTTTCTCAACTTGATCAGCAACGCCGAGCACGCGATGACGGAGATGGTCGCGCGCGCCAAGGAGCAGTCCGAGGGGAATTCGGGGCAGCGGGCCAGCTACCAGAAGCATCTGGAGATTACAACCAAGGCAGAAGACAGCATGGTCATCGCCACCGTGCGGGATAATGGCTGCGGCATCCCCCCGGAGGCGCGCGGGAACATCTTCGAGCCGTTCTTCACCACCAAGTCGGCGGGTGAAGGCACCGGCCTGGGCTTATCCATCAGCCACGAAATTATATCCAGTTATGAAGGAGACATTACATTCGAAAGCGAGATCAATCAGGGGACGACCTTTATCCTACGTTTTCCCCTAGCAGAAGAGGGACAAAATTAAGAATTAAGAATTAAGAATTGAGAATGCAACGATTTATTCTCAATTCCTTATTCAGCAACCAGAAAAAGGAGAAAAAACATGCCCGCCAACAAAATCCTAATCGTAGATGATGAACCCCGCGTCGTGGAGACATTCGCCAGAAATCTGAAGGTCGCCGGCTATGAGGTTAAATCAGCGCTCGACGGCGCCGCAGCGCTTGAGATTTATGAAGAAGCGCAGCCCGACATCACCCTGGCAGATGTGCGGATGCCCAAAGTCGATGGCTTTGGCGTCCTTAAAGGCATTCGCGAGGAAGATCCCGACGCGGAGGTCATCCTGGTCACCGGCCACGGCGACTTGGATATGGCCATCGAGGCCCTGCGCGCCGGCGCCTCCGATTTTATGCCCAAGCCGGTGAAGCGGGAGACGCTGCAAACGGCGCTAGATCGCGCCGAGGCCCGCATCCGCCTGCGACGCAAACTGGCGGCGGCGCAGGAAGCGCTCCGGGCCAGCGAGGAGCACTATCGCGCCATCACCGAATCGGCCTTCGTCGGCGTGGTCATCATCGCGCCCAACGACAAGGTGATGTTCGTCAACCAGGCCTTCGCCGATATGATCGGATACCCACCGGGAACGTTGATGGGGCCGGAGGATCAGACGACGGCCAACGGGATGGACTGGGCGGCCTTGACCACCGACGAGGCGCTGAGCAAACATCACACGCACGCGGAGCGCGTCCAGGAGGGCGAACGGGTGCAATACGAAACCGTTCTGCGGCCCAAAACCGGCCACGATCTCAACGTGCTCCTTTCGGCGGCGCCGCTGCGCGAGAAAGATGGCGAGTACAAGGGGATGTTGGCCGTCATCACCGACATCACCGAGCGCAAGCGGGCGATGGCGGCATTGGAGGCCGAACGCGCGCGCTTCAAGTGGATCGTCGAGCAATCCCGCGATGGCTACGTGATGTTGGATGCGGCCGGCCACGTGCGCTACGCCAATCCCCAAGCTTGCCTCTACTTAGGACGCCATCCCGACGAGCGCGATTGCCAGAACGGTGACAAGAAATTCCTCGCGTTGGCGCGCCGCCAATATCAATTGGAGCCGGCGGAGGCATGGGAGGATTGGCCGCAGCCGCTGCCAGAGGACGCAGCATCGCCGCGCTATCTCGTGCAGAGTGAAACACCCAACTCAGATACGTTCTGGCTCCAGGTCGACACCACCGAGATGGATGATCCCGATGGCGAGACCTATCTGCTGCGCCTGCGGGACGTGACCTCAGAAATCGTCACGCGCAATCACATGTGGACCTTTGAATCGCTGATTAATTACAAGCTCCGCACGCCGTTGGGTCAGTTGACGGGGTTCTTGGAACTGTTGGAAACCGATCTGCCGGAACTGACGCAAGAGGAAATCCTGGCCGATCTCTCGGAGGCTCGCTACAGCGCAATGCGCCTCCAAGAGAAGATTATGGATATTCTGCAATATTTGGATACGATGACGCGTGCGCGCCAAGAGGTGCAGAAAGAAGGCTCCTGCAAGCTACCTCACGTCGCCGAGATCGTCGAGCAGATCGCGCAGGAGTTGCAATTGGAAACGGTGAAGCTGACCTATGAGGATCTGGATAAGGAAGAGGCCGTCCTGCCGCTCACCTGTCGCGCCGCCGAGTTGATCCTGCGGGAATTGTGCGAGAATGCGAAGAAATTCCATCCCGACCAAGCCCCCACGATAGAGATTCGCTTCTCGTCCGCGCCGGAGGGCATTCGTGTGCAGGTCATCGACGATGGCATCCATCTCCAACCCGATCAACTGAGCAAGATCTGGCATCCCTACTATCAAGCCGAACCGCGCTTCACCGGCGAGATACCGGGTATGGGGTTGGGATTAGCCGTGGTCTCCTCACTCGTCTGGGGCCTGGGCGGCGTCCGCTCAGTTTACAATCGCGAGGATCAGCCGGGTCTTGTTATCGATTTGATGTTGCCAATTGAGGACTAAGTCACAAGTTGCATATCGTTGTCACACAAGATGGGAGGGAATGAAATGTTACACGCCCAGATAAAAGCAACGATCCGCGAGAGAAAACAAGAGCTGGCCCAGGACATCACGGCCCAACACTACAAGGATCATCCCCAGTTGCATCAACAGCATGGAGAAGAAGGACGCGCGAAGTGTCGCCAGGATGTCGGACATCACCTGACCTATCTCTCCGAGGCGATTGGTCTAGAGCAGCCGGAGCTGTTTGCCCATTACATCGCCTGGGTCAAGATCGTGCTGGAGAAGCGCGGAATGCCCTCGCAGATCCTGGCCGATAATCTGCACTACCTGCACGATGCGCTGCTGGCCGCGCTCCCTGCGGAGATGCACGACATCATCACGGCCCACCTCGAGGCCGGCCTCGATACCCTGGCAAAATCGGGGGAGGAACACTCATATCTCAGTCCAGAAGCACCGCACCATACATTGGCGCGCGATTATCTCCATGCCCTGCTGAATGGAGAACGTCACGCCGCCAGCCTTATGATTCAAAAGTCCGTTACAAGCGGCATCCCCGTCAAGGAAATCTACCTGCATGTCTTCCAACCGGTGCAATACGAAATCGGGCGCCTGTGGCAAATCAACGAGATCAGCGTCGCGGAGGAGCACTACGCCACCGCCGTCACCCAACTGATTATGTCGCAGCTCTACCCGGAGATCTTCGCCACCGAGCGCAACGGCCACACATTGGTCGCGACCTGCGTCGGCGGCGAACTACACGAGATCGGCGTGCGGATGGTGGCCGATTTCTTCGAGATGGCCGGCTGGGATACCTTCTACTTAGGCGCTAACACTCCATCCGACAGCATCATTTACACGCTGCAAGAGCGCAACGCCGAGATATTGGCCATCTCGGTCACGCTGGCCTCCCACATCGACCAGATGACCCAACTCATCCAAACGATCCGTCGTTCCGACGCCGGCGAGGTAAAAATTTTAGTGGGCGGCTATCCCTTTAATCAAGCGCCCCAGCTCTGGAAAAAGATCGGCGCCGACGGCTATGGCGCAAGCGCCGACGAGGCAATCGCTGTGTCAGAGCGATTAGTTGGGAATGGACATTAGCTGATGTCAGAGCAAATGCAACGAACGCAGGGTGTAGCACTTCTATGTGACGAGAACGGCGTCATCCATCGCATTTTACGGGATGATCTCGAACTGGCC
>JAAAOZ010000176.1 GCA_009908585.1 Chloroflexota bacterium | reverse complement strand
ACTACGAACGCAACTCCGATCCCGCGCTCAGCGAGCATCTGTGGGCCATTGCCGCCGAGCTGGGGTACGAGGAGCGGATCATCCCCGAACCCAAGTACTCAATCTTAGATGATCACATCCCCTTCCGGCAGTTGGGCATCCCGGCGGTGGATATGATCGATTTCGACTATCCCTACTGGCATACGACGCAGGACACGCGCGACAAGGTCTCGCCGGAGAGTCTGGAGAGCGTGGGCCGCACGTTGGAGGTGTGGTTGGAACGCGGCGGACCGCTGCCATAATCAGATTGCAGACCAAGCGCTTCGTGGTATAATGACAGACACGCGGAGAGGTGCCAGAGCGGCCGAATGGGGCGGTCTCGAAAACCGTTGTAGCCTCACGGCTACCGTGGGTTCGAATCCCACCCTCTCCGCCTTAATCCCTCAACATTCCTCTTATTATGAACTTACAATTTCAGTGGAACGCTCAAAAAGCGATCAGCAACAAGAAAAAACACCGCATCACTTTTACAGAAGCCGCAACGGTGTTTCAAGATCCACTTGCTCTAATTTTCGATGACGAAGAGCACTCCGAAGAGGAATACAGAGAAATCATCATCGGGCATTCGAATAGAAATCGTATTCTCATCGTGTCATTTACTGAACGCCATAATGTGATACGGATTATTAGCGCCCGAAAAGCAGACCGAGGGGAACGTGAAGACTATGGAAAAACAAAACGATAAAGGAAACCCAGAAGCGAATGAGCTACATGAGCACTACAACTTTGATTACAGCCAAGCCAAACCCAATCGTTTCGCTCAGCAATTCAACGAAGAATCCACGATAGTCGTACTTGATCCAGATGTAGCAGCGGTATTTACAAATTCAGAAACGGCAAATCAGGCGCTACGGGTTTTAATAAAAGCGCTAGGGAATTTGGCAGGAACTCCAGACCTTCTGGAAAAGGTAAAGGATCATTCTGATACTTTAACACTTTCCCAATCCCAACATTGACGAAATAGCCGTTTCCCAAAATCAGCAGCATTCAAGGCCCGATGCTAAATCGGGCCTTTTTTCATGTAAGTCCTCAGATGTGCCCCAACCCGCAAGCAAAAAGTTGCCTCGTTCCCACTCCATGCTACACTAACTCCACATCTTGAGAGCAACTTTTCAAGCCTTCTGGGAAGATAGCAGCGCGATTCCTCAAACTCGCACCGCACGAAGAATCGTGGCTTCAGCTCGATGCAGATCTGCTCATAGCATCCCGGCAGGTAGCAAAAACATCTTCTTTAACCTTTTTAGCCCCTTGAGGAGGACATAGTATGGGAACATTGTTAGTCAAGCATGCACGCATGGTCGTGACGATGGACAATGACCGCCGGCAGATCGCGGACGGCGGCCTCTTTGTGCGCGATAATGTGATCGAGATGGTCGGCCCGACGGCGGAGTTGCCCGATACGGCAGATACCGTCATCGACGCCAGCGATATGTTGATTCTGCCGGGATTGGTCAACACACATCATCACCTCTATCAAACGCTCACGCGGGCCGTGCCCGCTGCGCAGGATGCGATCCTCTTTAATTGGCTCACCACGCTCTACCCCATCTGGGCGGGATTGGACAGTGAGGCAATCTACGTCAGCGCGAAGGTCGGGCTGGCGGAGTTGATCCTCTCCGGTTGCACGACGGCCTCGGATCATCTCTACATCTATCCCAACGACGCGACCATCGACGATGAGATTCGCGCCGCCGAGGAGATGGGCGTCCGCTTCCACGCCAGTCGCGGCTCGATGAGCCGCGGCGAGAGCGACGGCGGGCTGCCGCCGGATAGCGTCGTCGAGGACGAGGAGGATATTCTCAAAGACACCCGCCGCGCCATCGAGACCTATCACGATGCCGCGCCCTACGCGATGACGCGCATCGTCGTGGCGCCGTGCTCGCCTTTCTCCGTGACCGAGGATCTGATGCGCGAATCGACGAAGTTGGCCCGCGCCTATGGCGTGCAACTCCACACGCACCTGGCCGAGACGTTGGATGAGGAGGAATACTGCAAGGCAACCGCCGGCAAGCGCCCGTTAGATTACGCCGAGTCGTTGGGCTGGTTGGGCGACGATGTCTGGTTCGCGCACGGGGTCCACATCAACGACGCGGAGATCGCCAAGATGGCCAAGAGTCACACGGGCGTCGCCCACTGCCCCGCCAGCAATATGCGCCTCGCCTCCGGCATCGCGCCGATCCGCGCGTATGTGGATGCGGGCGTGCCGGTCGGGATCGGCGTCGATGGCTCCGCCAGCAACGATGGCTCGCATCTGCTGGCCGAAACTCGCCTGGCGATGCTCCTCCAGCGCGTGACCGGCAATCCCGCCGGGCTGAGCGCCGAGGAAGCGTTGTGGCTCGCCACGCGCGGCGGCGCAGAGGTCCTAGGCCGCGATGACATCGGCCAACTGGCGCCGGGCAAGGCCGCCGACTTCATCGGGCTGCGCTTGGATACGCTGGGCTACGCCGGCGGCGCGGTCCACGATCCGATGGCCGCGACGGTCTTCTGCCAGCCGCAGGACGTGAGCCTGTCGGTCATCAACGGCAACGTCGTCGTCGAAGATGGCCAGTTGCTCACGTTAGATCTCGGCCCGACAATTGAGCGCCACAATCAAATTGCCAAGGCGTTGGTCGAGAAAGCATAGCCGCAATCTGATAAAATCTCAATCCTAAAGAGGGAGCGGCGTAGAATTCCGACACATCGCAAACGGAACGCCACGCCGCTCCCGTTGCGCCATCATATCAGACAAACGACAGGATGACAGTATGAAACGTCGATGGGTGTTGACCATTATCGTACTGATTGGCTTGGGCAGCGCCACAGCCGCGACCGTGAGCATGTTCAGACAGGCGCGCCAGAGCGCGCAGGTGCAGGCGACCCAAGCAGCGCGAGAGGTGCAAGCGGCTCTCCAAGCGACGTTGCACCGGCAGATCGATGCCACGACCGCGATCCGGGCATTCGAGGCCACGCTGCCGCCGGAGCGCGCGTTTCAGCGCTTCGCCCACAACTATCTGGACGCCCACCCTGATATTGATGCGCTAGGCTATATCGACGCGCGGGACGGCCGCCGCTACCTCGTCCCTGCAACGACGGAGGCGCCGGCCTCTGTGCAAAAGATCTCTCGACCCCTAACAACTACCGTCATCACGATAGATCCATCGACGCCCGTGGCCGTGGTCAGCACCCCCCTCCACCACGGGGGTATGATCGGCGCGGCGCAAAGCCTCTTCGATTTGGACGCCGTGATGACGAATATCCAGGAGCAGATCGACGCGGACCTCGCAATCCAAATCGAGGGGGCGAATGGAGAGTTGCTCTGGGCAGCGGAGGATGGGAGCAAGTTGTTGCCGCCCATGGCCGAGCACCCCCTCGAAATAGAAGAGACCGAGTGGACGCTCAAGATCGGTTGGCGCCATCCACCCCCTGGCCCTCCGACGCTGTGGCTCATCGCCAGTTGGATGGCCTTTTTACTAATTCTGGGGGGCGTCGTCTATACCTATCGCAACATCTATCACCAGGCTCGACAGTTCCACCAGGAGGTTAAGCAACG
>JAAAOZ010000471.1 GCA_009908585.1 Chloroflexota bacterium | reverse complement strand
GCGGCCCATAGATGAGGAAATAGTCCAGTTCCTCGTCCAGGACGTCAAAACTGTAAGAGACCGCCGATTCGCTGCCGATCCGATAGACAATCGGCGCGGAGGAATGGAGGAAGAGGCCATAGCCCGCGCTGCTCATAAAGAAGGGGACATTTTTGTAGGAGCGCGTGCTGGTCACGTTGCCGCAATCGATGGCCCAGGAGACGATCTCGCGGCCCCATTTATCCAGGGCGTTGAACTGCTCCCCAAAGCCGTAGAAGGCCTCGCCCGGCTGCACCGCGACCGCCTCGTGGCAGACGCGCCGTTCCTCGCCGCGCCCCTCGCTGATGCTCAGCGGCGGCGCCTCGTAGGCCGGGCCGTAGGCGCGATCATCGACGCGCTCGGCGAAGAAGGGCAACTCGGCGCCGTTGACATAGGCGCGGACCTGCCATGGGAAACGCGAAAAGACCACGCGCAAGCGCGCTGTGGACAGCACCACGGCTTCCTCGGTTTCTTCGATCTCGAAGGGACACGAGTCAGCGAGAGCCTCCGGCGCCAACATCTCGCTCTCGCGCGTCCCGGCCAACTCCGGCCCGACGCGGAAGCGCACGACGTCCTCGCGCACCACGCTCGCGCGGAAGCGCATCGGCGCGCCGGTCGCAGTCTCGCAATAGAAGAGCACGCCATCTGACGTTTCCCCGTAGCGAACCCAGCGGCGCACCGCGTGCTTGGCCACGGGCAAGCTCATAAAGTCTAACTCTGTGGCAAATTCATCCCAGCGCGTCGATTGCTTCATCGTTGCCTCCCATCTGCTTCATCTGCTTCATCTGCTCTATCTGCTTGATCTGCTGATTCAGAAATCGCAACCGTTTGGTCTTGTGAGGTGCAACGCACTTTTGAGTTTATGACCAGATATTACTGCATGAGACGCTGCTGTTCCTTCGGTTTAAGTGCATTGCACCTTGGTCTGCTCATAGAACTAAGCAGATACCAGAAATCTGCTTAATCTGCTGATTCAGAATGCGGGCGGTGTGATCACCGAGATCCACGAGGTCTCCTCTTCCGTCGCGCAGGCCAATCGGCGCAGCGAGCGCCCCTCGAAGTAGATCGCGTCGCCCGAATTGAGGATGTAGGCCTCGGCGTGTTCCGGCTCAAGCTCCAACTCGATGAGCAACGCGCCGGAAAGCACATAAACCCACTCCTCGGTTGGCTCGCGCAAAGGGCGCACGATGTTGTCCACATCCGGGGAAAGGTGTCCGCAGATGACCTCCATTTTATGGGCGAGATCGGGCGTCAGCAATTCGTAGGTGACGCCGGTGTTGGGCAAAATTAACTGGGGACGACAATCGGCGCGCACGACGGGGGTGTACTGCTCGCCGGGCATCGCCGCGCTGGCTTCTTCATCCGCTTTTCCAGAGGGAATAGGCGTTTCTACGCGGGGCGGCTCCGACAGAAAATAAAGCATCGACACATCCATCGCCTCCGCAATCCTCCGCAAAGAATCGATGGACGCATTGGTCTTGCCCCGCTCTACCTGGCTCAAAAAAGAGGCGGTCAGATCCGTTTTCTTTGCCAAGGCGCGCAAACTCAATCCTAATTTTTTACGCTGTTGTTTGATGCGTGATCCTATGTTCGTATCGGCGACCATAACCCCTCTTTTCGCTCAAGCCTTATCCACACCCAGCAGATTCTCCCACACTTCCATCTCTATACTAAAGAGCTACTTCACAAGCGTCAAGTTATACTTTACGCTGCTGTTATATGACATTTGACACTGTTCAACCCCGCTTTAAGCTGAAATAATGCAAGCACACCTATTCTCACGGCGCGAATTTTCCTTTTTCCTCATAATTTTACTTCTTTTTTATGTATAAATAGTCAAGGTAATCAAGGCGCTCAAGCAAAATATCACCCTTTCCCGCGTCTAATAATGACATTTATCACCCCCATCCCCCACTTAACATGCTTCACAACCCATTTTACAGCGGAGGAACCAATGTCCCCCATTCATGATTTACGCAGTTATCTAACGCGCCTGGAACAAGCCGGGAAACTTCACCGCATCACCCAACCCGTGGCGCTCAAGCACGAGTTGGCCAACGTGGCCGCGACACTGGCCCGCCAAGGCTACGGGGCTGCGCTTTTCGAACGCGCCGGCGAGGCCGT
This sequence comes from Chloroflexota bacterium, assembly GCA_009908585.1. Lineage (GTDB taxonomy): Bacteria > Chloroflexota > Anaerolineae > B4-G1 > SLSP01 > JAAAOZ01. The sequence continues at coordinate 1,427 of JAAAOZ010000471.1, read as the reverse complement.
GTGGCCCGTCTTCGCCGGCGCCGTCGTCGATCCAGAGATGGCCGCCCTGGCCTTGAACTGCAATCTCAATGAGGTGACCGCCACGATGGGCCGCGCGCTTGACCCCGCCAACGGCTTAGATCCGGCGCCCGTCGCGACGGACGAGGCAGCCTGGCGCGCCAACATCCTCACCGGCGACGATATCGACCTACGCGCGCTTCCCATCCCCACGCACGGCCAGCACGATGGCGGGCCGTTCATTACCGGCGGCGTCACCGTCAGCCGCGACCCTATCAGCGGGCGCGGCAACCTCTCGTACAATCGGATGCAGGTGCTTGGCCCGCGCACATTAGGCTTCAACGTGAACGAGTGGCGCGACACGATGCAGTTCTATCAGCACCAGCAGGCGCAGGATAAACCGCTGGAGATTGCTATCGCTATCGGGCTGGACCCGGCGATTATGATTGCGGCGGGCTGCCGCTCCGACGAGGACGAACTGCGCATCGCGGGCGCGATTCGCGGGCGCGGCGTGCCCGTCTGCCAAGGCGCTACCGTGGAGGTGATGATCCCCGCCCAAGCGGAAATCGTCATCGAAGGCCGCCTACCGCCGCATAAGCGCCACGCCGAAGGCCCGCTGGCCGAGTTCCACGGCTATTACGGCGAGTTGTGGCAAAGTCCCGTCTTCGAGGTCACCGCCATCTGCCACCGCGACCAGCCCATCTACCAGACCATCGTGCCCGGCGCAGAGGAGCACATCTACCTGGGCAACGTGCTGCCGCGCGAGCCGCTGCTGCTGCGCTTCGTGCGCCACGTGAGCCACAACGTGACCGGGCTGCACATCCCGCCCTACGGCAACGGCTTCAGCGCGCTCGTCCAAATCGAAAAGAGCAATCCCGGCGAGCCGAAGAACGTCGCCTTGGCCGCGATGACGGCCCACGTCAATATCAAAAAGGTCATCGTCGTCGGGCCAGATGTCAACATCTATGATCCAGCCGATGTGCTGTGGGCGCTCACGAATCGCGTCGATTGGAGTCGCGACATCTTCACCGTGCCCGGCGCGCAAGGCCACGAGATGGACCCCACGGCGGACGCGCGCGGCGTGCATACCAAGATCGGCATCGATGCGACGTACAAGCCGGAGCGCCGCGATTATGGCGAGCGCATCCGGTATCCCGATGTGGATGTGAGCGCTTATCTGTAACTGAACATAGCTCACAGATTCTCACGGATTACACGGATTTTTAACTTCGTGTTCCCGAAATGTATCTTCCACCACTACAAAAATCAAAAACATCTGTGTTAATCCGTGTTTATCCGTGAGCTAACAACTACCCAGTAGCTAGACCTAGACAGAATTCACCACAAGAACCACCAAGGAGATGCAATGTCCCAACGAATGGCTCTATATATGCAAGACAAACACGATATGCACTACGAAATCGAGATGG
>JAAAOZ010000230.1 GCA_009908585.1 Chloroflexota bacterium | reverse complement strand
TGTGGGCGAGCTGAATTTGGCGCTGGAGGAGAACAAACTGCGCAAGATCATCTTAGTCTCCGAGGCGCTGCACGAGCATCGCATCGCCAACATCGCCAATCAGATCGCCAAGCGCGAGGGCGTCCGCGTGGTGCTGATCGCCGGCCCGTCCTCCTCCGGCAAGACGACCTTCGCCAAGCGATTGGCCGTGCAGCTTTTAGCCCATGGCGTCCGGCCTTACGCGCTGGAGTTGGATAACTACTTCGTCAACCGCGAGGACACTCCCCTCGACGAAAATGGGGAATACGACTTCGAGCACTTGGAGGCCGTGGATCTCGATCTCTTCAACGAGCAGCTCCAAGCGCTCTTACGCGGCGAGCGCGTCCAATTGCCCAGGTTCAACTTCTACTTTGGCAAGCGCGAGCCGGGGCAAATCGTCCAACTGGAATCCGATCAGATCATCATCGTGGAGGGCATCCACGGCCTAAATCCCAAGTTGGTCTACGCCTTAGATCCGGCGTGCACCTTCCGCATCTACATCTCCGCGCTGACGCAGTTGAACTTGGATCGCCACACGCGCGTGCCGACCACCGATACCCGCCTCATCCGCCGCATTATCCGCGACGCGCGCACCCGGGGCTACGACGCGATGGAGACCCTCCATCGCTGGGAAAGCGTCCGGCGCGGCGAGAAGCGCTACATCTTCCCCTATCAGGAGTACGCCGACGTGATGTTCAACTCCGCCCTGGTCTACGAGCTGGCGGCGCTGAAGCCCTACGCTGAACCGCTGCTGCTCCAGGTCGATCAGGATTCCTATCAGTGGGTCGAAGCCAAGCGCCTCCTCTCCTTCCTCCAATGGTTCCGACCGGCGGATAGCGCACCGGTGCCCGAAAATTCGATTCTGCGCGAATTTATCGGCGGCCTGGCCTTAGAGGAATTTCACTGGGATTAAGCCTTGGTCTTGATGAAACGTTGTCCCAATTGTAATCAAGAAGTACCGCAGCGGAGCATTATCTGCCCGAACTGCGGTATGACGCTCTCGACAGGGCCATCCGATCCGCCCCCGGCCTCCACGCCGCGCAAGGCGCCCCAAAGGCCCGAGGATAAAGCGGCGGAACCGAAGCCTACCCCACCCTCAGCGGATGAGGCCGGCGCGACGCCTGCTCCCCCGGAGCCGCGCAAGCGTCGCGCCATCTGGCGCTACGTGCTCTTCGCAATGTTGGGCCTATTGATCTTCGTCGCGACGTTGGCCGCTTCGGCCTACGCGGGTCTATACTTCGGCGAGCGGGACCGCGTCGAGAAGCGCGAGCAGATCAAGCAGGAGCACTACGCGGCAGGCTTAGACGCGCTCAACGACGGACGCTACGAGCGCGCGGCAGCGGAATTCCAGTACGTGCTGCAATTGGATGAGGATCACGCCTTGGCGCAGCAGGGTCTCAGCGAGGCGCGCGCGCGGCTGGAGGTCAAGCCGACGCCCACATCGGAGGCCGCGCAATCGCTGGCGGAGCAGCTCCTCGAGCAGGCGCAGACGGATTATGAGGCAGACGAGTGGGCCGCCGCCGCCAGTACGCTGACCCAACTCCGCGCTTTGGATTCGGCCTACGAGCAGGAACGGGTGGAGGAGTTACTCTTCACCAGCCTCTACAGCGCCAGCATGAAACTTCTGGATGAGGATCAACTGGAGGCCGGCATCTTCTACCTAGATCAGGCCGTAGCGCTGCGTCCCTTGGATGCAGAAGCCGTCCAGCAGCGCAACTTGGCAGCCCGTTATCTGGAGGCGCTCGGCTATTGGGGCGTCGATTGGGAGCAGTGCATCGCGAAGTTCGAGGCGCTTTACAGCACTAACCCTGGGTATCGCGATGTCTACGAGCGGCTCTATCGGGCCTACTTGGCCTACGCAGATTACTGGATGGAGCAGGGCGAGATGTGTCCGGCCGAGATCAACTACGCGCACGCGCTGCGTCTCTATGCTGATCCAGAGGCCGATGAGAAGCGCGCGCAGGCCGCGCAGGGCTGTCTTATCGCGACGCCCACGCCGGTCAGCGGCGCCGGCATCACCGGCACAGAGCAAGCGACGCCCCAGCCGGTGAAGGGCTTCACGACGGGACGGCTCGCCTACCCTGTCTACAACGCGGGCACGGGCGTCTACGATCTCTACGCGCTGTACGCCGATGGGCGCATCCTCCGCGTAGCGGAGAACGCCGATCAGCCGTGGTGGGAGCACGGCACCGGGCGCGTGGCCTATCGGAATCGGACGATCAACGGGATCAGCATGCTGCTCCCAGAAGAGGGTGTACCGTTGCAATTGCTCCAAGCTTCGGGGCAAGCATGGCCCACGCTCTCACCGGATAGCCAGCGCATTGCCTATGCTGCGCCCAACGCCGAGGGTGTGTGGACCATCTACGTAGCGAACACGCAGGGCGGCGGGGAACCACAGCCAATTGCACCGGGATGGGCGCCCGCGTGGGGACCGAACGGTCTGCTGGCCTACACCGGGTGCGATGCGGAGGATAAGTGCGGCATCATTTTGGACAACCCCGACGACGATGTGTCGGGCACACGCCTCACCGGCAGTCAGATCGACACCGCCGTCAGTTGGGCGCCGGCCGGCAACTTGATGGCCTACATGTCTAACGTCACAGGCAACTGGGATCTCTATCTGTTAAGCCCGGATGGCGGGGTGCAGCAACTGACCTCCACGCCCTCCAATGAGGGAATGCCCGCCTGGTCGCCGGACGGCGGCAGTTTGGCCTTCGTCAGCGATCGCGACGGCAACTGGGCTATCTACGTGATGCAGATCGATGGGCAGAACGTGCGGCGAATCGTCGATTTAGGGCCTTCGCTGCCGGGGTGGGACAACCAACGCCTCTCCTGGGCGCCATAGCGGGTTTTTGAGGATTGTGCATAACGCTGCCTTGACGATCTCCTAAAATCGAGTAGACTTAGTGAAGTAAACGGGGCGTAGCGCAGTTTGGTTTAGCGCGCACGGTTTGGGTCCGTGAGGTCCGCGGTTCAAATCCGCGCGCCCCGACACTCGACCGCCCGGCTATCAGGTTTCTGGTAGCCGGGCGTTGTGATGTGGGGAAGATTGCGTTAAGAGCTTGACACCCCGGACATCGAAGATTGCGAGCGGGTATCGGGTGGGAAGACACACACCTCGGTGGTGTATTACGCATCTACCTATCAGGAAGCTGAGCGTGCAAGTAGAATGCATCAAGGCTGGTACGATGACATAAACCGATGCTGGATAGTGGGGCCACGGAAGTCGGAAGACGCGAGTACAGAAGAGTCAAGTAGAGGAGATGATAAGGCTCTATAATCTCTGTAGTCTTGGCCGGTTCAATGACTTCACTGGGCGTTTTCAACGAATTACCGGCTAAAGAATCGGGATCTTCAGGAATTCGCCGGATGCACTTGCCAAGCGCTATTGCCAAGCGCTATTGCGCCCCCCACCCGCAACCCAGTAACGACGCGAAAAAGGTCTGTAATCCCCACCAACACGCAATTCTTGGCTGCTTTCTATCCACCCGACACTTCTTAGCTCACGGATAAACACGGATTAACGCAGATATTTTTCGATTTTTATATTGCA
>JAAAOZ010000191.1 GCA_009908585.1 Chloroflexota bacterium | reverse complement strand
AAGATCCATCGGCAGCCGTGCTGACTAATTCCGTGGTGCCGGTCTGGCGATCGTGCACGAACACAGCCCAATGATCGTGTGGGTATTCTGGCACGAGATCGCTGGCCCAAGAATAGAACACCACCCAGCGACCATCGGCCGAGATGTCAAGACGGTGGTTGCCACCTCCCAGGCCTTGGCGGCCCACGGCCCTGATTCGCTCTGTGGTCTTGCCCTGCCGATCATGCACAAAGATGTCGGCGCAGTTGTAGGCTTGGGTCTCCTCGCCGCACATCTCGGTATCGTCCGCCACGAGGTTACTTGCAAAGGACCAGAAGACCACCCAGCGCCCATCTGCAGAGATGCTGGGTGAGAAGCTCTCGCCGTTTCCCTGGGCGCCATCATTGGCAACGCTGACGCGCTCGGTTGTCCCCGTCTGCCGGTCATATAAGAATATATCCGACACACCATTGGTGTCATTCCTTACCAGATTGCTGGCCTCAGACTGAAACGCTACCCAGCGACCATCGGCCGAGATGCTGGGGGCATAACTGTGTCCGTCGCTCTGCCCACTGGTCGTTGCCGTTACGGTGGTCTCCGCTGGCGTTGGCAGTTCGGATGTTACCGTTGTTAAAGGGGCAGATGGTTTTGTTGGCACGGGGGTTGGTGACGGCATGGTCGCTTCGGAGGGCAGGCTTGTCACTGTCGGTGGTTTGGCTAGCTCCGAAGGCATAGCCGAGTCAGTAGGAAGCTCACCAGGTACTGCTTGGGGAGCACAGCCTATAACGTAGAAAAGGGTGATTATCAGAAACCCAAATACTTGTTTTCGTCCTGTTATGGGCATCTTAACACCACCCCAGATTCCAGTACCAGTGGCAGAGCCACGTAGAACCGGCGTACAATGTTTGATAACAATTAAAATTGCGGGTATCTCCTAGTCCACCCCGTAAGTCGAACTGCATATGCACATGCACTCCATTCGAACATCCACAGTTACAGTCGGGAGGAAGCTCTCCAATACGCAAAGATCGTGTATTATAAATTCCGTCACTGACCCTATCCTGAACGTGCCCATATCCTACGCTGGCGATGTAGCATTGAGCATCTGGCTCGGCAAAAAAATCTACTACAACGCCGTCATCCCACGGTGCTGGATCCACTGCGCAGACTCCTGAGACCCGTCTCGTTTCAATACTCTGGATGATGGAACTTCCATAGAAATAAAGGGAATTACCCGCAGAACCACTGATATCAAGTGGGCAACCCCCTCCCAAACAATTCACGACTGTATGAGGATCGTCAGTACTACAATATGTCTCCTGACCCCAATTTTGTCCTGTGACTGGAGCATAGACGTAAGCGTATGGCATAATAACCTCCTTCAATACTTCAATTGGCCCTCTACGAGGAGATGTTGTATTGGTATTAACGTGTCTGATCGTATTATTCAACGAGCGCTAACGACGGCACGAGCGCGAAGGCCTCTTCACGAGATGGGTCAAATTCCGTTATCAACGTATATAGCACGTCGTTCTCGATCCAGTGGAAGACGTAACCTCGCCGGGTGGTCACCATAATGCCGGGTGAAGGAAGGAAGTCCACCTTCTCCAGAACCACAGCGGGGCCGCCCGGCTCGACAGGATCACTCGACCATAAGGGAAATGGCCTCGGGAAATCCGACTGAGACCAGATACTCATTGCCGTTTCCCACGTGTCTTTATGCTCATCATATACTTGGAAGTCGATCGAAGCAGCGAATGCCTCACCCGTTTTGTGCTCGATTAGATTCACTCCGAATGGACGGATCCGCCTCGGTAAATTATTGATTGCATAAACTGGGAAGTCGATTTCTTTTGCCAGGTCTGCTGCTGTGCTGAACGACCTACCCACCGCCGTTGGCTTGGGGCCACCTCGACCAGCTCCCACCCCACAAACGATAGGTATTCCATGCTCAGGATACTTGATGATTGGCGGAACGGAGGCTCCGTCGGGGAGAAGCAAGAAGCCTGCATACTGCTCGCCGGTTGAGGATCTCTGGGGAGTATACATCCGAGGTGAGAGCAGTTCTTGAGAAGTTTTCAGCCTATCCTGAGAAATAAGTAAGCCCCCGCTAAATGCTGCCAAAGCTTTAATGAAAGTTCGCCGGGTTAACATGACGTTCCTCCCTACTAATTTATATCGCCTGGAATTGCTATTCTGGTGCTAACGCTCAACAACAGCGCCAGCAACACGAACACCGAAAACAACTTCATCTTGCGCATTTGAAAACCTCCTTTGTTAGTTAGATTAGGCCGTTCCAAGAAAATAAACCTCCCAAATACAAGCGCTCTTCCGAGGAAAAAGCATCTGGTTTGGAAGGTTGGAAGGTTTTAAATTTTGGAACTACCTTACACAACGACAAGCTTAATATAACATACGCTCGGAGGTTTGTCCCTAGGGAAACCCCTAGTTTGCGACCTAGGGATTTCCCTAGGTCGCTTGGGCCTCGTCATCCCACAGGTCATCGGGGATATGATCGTGAACCCACGCTGCGGCCTCCAATCGAGACGCCACGCCCAGTTTGTGCAATGCGATGTCCGGCGCGCTCTCCAGCGCGGCGCGGACGCCCTGGCGCGTCGGCGGATGGTCATCGGCCAACACGACGCGAATCTTCATTTACCCTCCCTTGCGTGATCTATTTTCACAACAATTATAGTTTACCAAAAGCAAGGTAGGTTGTCCACTGTAAGAATTGCCAGGATCACCCCACAAAAAAACCGCCACCGAGCGAAAGATCGCTTCAGTGGCGGGGGTTTTGAATTTAGGAAAAACGCGCGCTGTTCAGCGCGAAGGCAACCCCATCCGATTATTTATCGGATAGCTTCTTCAACACTGTTTGATAAGTTGACGATACAGCGTCAACATTAAACCCGTTCACAAAAAATATGACTAAGGAGTCACCACGCTGCCCAATGAACAAGTAACTGCTATCCCCCTCAGAGCCTTCAAGTATTTCGAATCGCGCGCCACGCAAGTTGCTCGCACTTGCTGAAGCTTCAGCTGAGATCTCTGGTTGGGCAGACATAGTCTGCCCAAAGTCATTCTGCAAGATCTCGGCTGCTGCCGCCGCATCATCAGGAGAGGCATAGTCATACACGAAATGCATCACATTCACCCCGCTGCCGAAAGCTTCGCCGCCAGCCCCAAAACTTTGCCGGCTGTGATAGGCGGAGAGCACGCGCCGCTGTTCGGGCGAATAGCCGCGAAGTTCCTGATTCGCGGTATCAATAAAGTGTCCCTTATCTTCTTCTTCCTCTTCATCTTGATCTAGATCGCTCATGATAAACTGTGTTTCCTCAAAAGCTTCAAATCTACCAGGTAAATCGCTAAGCTGAAGAAGTTCCGGTTCTTGCGCAAAACCCTGGAAACGGATCAGGAAAAGACTACCAACCACGACCGCCATCAGTACAACTCCGATTAACCACTTTGGCCTGCTTGTGTGCCTAATTTTACTGAACATCTCATACTCCTTTTTGAGTTATGTCTAAAAAAGATTTCCCCTCAAAGTTACATCTCGGAAATTAGGATGAATCGACTCAAGTAGAAGCTCACATCC
>JAAAOZ010000202.1 GCA_009908585.1 Chloroflexota bacterium | reverse complement strand
GCCGCGCCTGCGCGCCAAAGAGATCACGCCGCCGGCCTACGAACCGCCAGAAGAAGCCGAGTTCCTCAACGTGGTGAACGACTTCTGGTATCACACTGTCTGGACGGGGAAGCACGTGCGGCGCGGCGAGCTATGGTGGGGCAAGTCATGCTGCGATGGCTACCTCAAACATCTGCTGCACCAGATGCTGACGTGGCACACGCACGCCACCCAGCCGGACGAGGTCGATACGTGGATGCGCGGACGGTTTTTGGAGGAATGGGCCGATGCGCGGGCCGTGGCCGCGCTGCCGGAGATCTTCGCGCACTACGACGAGGAGGATGTGTGGCGCGCGTTGCTGTCCACCATGGAGCTGTTTCACTGGCTGGCGGTCGAGACGGCGACGGCGTTGGGCTATTCGTATCCCCACGCGGGCGAGGCGCACGCACGCGACCTCGTCCAGGAGATGTTCGCGGGGCGAGAGAACTAACCCTTGCGAAGGTTGCACCATGGGATGGCAAGGATAACGAACTTCTCATCGACAGACCTTGCAGTGAGCATATCCAACCCCAACCTTCGCAAGGTTGGGCCAAAACAAGAAAGGAAATCCTATGACATCCGAACTCAAACGCTACACAGAATCGAATCGAGCCGCCTGGAACGAGGCGATGCCCAAGCATCAGCGGGCGGCCAAGGCCAAGTGGGATCGCGCCTTCGAGCGGGTGGGCTACGTCTGCATGGGCGAAGAAGAAGTCACGGCGCTCAGACGGATGGGCATCCGAGGCAAATCGGTGGCGCATCTCTGCTGCAACAACGGCGTCGAGCTGCTCTCCCTGAAGAACCTGGGCGCCGGGGAATGCGTCGGCTTAGATATCTCCGATCTGGCCATCGAGGAGGCGCAGGAGCGCGCCGCCCGCTCGCACATCGACTGCCGCTACGTCCGCACCGACATCTACGACATCGGCGCCGAGTACCATGGGCATTTCGACGTGGTCTACGTCAGCGCGGGCGCGCTAGGCTGGCTGCCCGATCTGCCGCGATTTTTCGCCCAAGCCGGCGCGATGTTGCGCGATGACGGGCGCATCTTCATCCACGAGATTCATCCCATCTCAGAGATGCTCCCCTTCGACGACCCTAAGACCTCTGAGGATGACCTCCTGCGGATCATCGAGCCGTACTTCCAGACGGAGCCTTATGAGGAACACGACAGCTTGGATTACGTCGGCGGGACGGAGTACACCTCGACGGCGGCGCAGTACTGGTTTGTGCACACGATAGCCGACATCATCATGGGCATGGTGAACAACGGCTTCGCCATCGAGCACTTTGCCGAATATCCGACCGACATCTCCGCCGGACACCGGCGCATCGAGGCCGCCGAGGCCGGCATCCCCCTGAGCTTTATTCTGGTCGGACGGAAGACGATGTGAGTTGAACGCACGCTAGGTCAGTCCCTGCCCGCCGGCTGGGATCAGCCTGTGCGGGCGTTGGTTGGTCGATAGGTTACGTGGCGGTCGATGGGATATAAATTTCCAACCCACAAATCCGCCTCAGCCATTTACTTCTCTCTTGGCGAAGAAAAATGTATAATGAAAGCAAGGAGGTAAATGTAACTATGACTGAGAAACAAATGCTAGAGCGTATCGTTATCAATCCTAACGTAATGGTTGGCAAACCTGTTATCAAAGGAACACGCCTGACGGTTGAATATATCGTAGGTCTATTGGCTCATGGAGCTACATTTGATGAAATAATACAAGAGTATCAAGGTCTAACGGCCGAGGATATACAGGCTTGTCTACTATTCGCCACAAAATCGTTGGAAAGCACCGCGTTTATGCCTCTCGAAGCGGAACCAGCATAAATGCGTTTTTTGATCGACGAATGCACAGGGCCAGCGGTCGCGCGCTGGCTTCGCGAACGGGGATACGCTGTATTCTCCGTTTACGAGCAAGCGCGAGGTATGGATGATGACACAATCGTAGAAAAAGCCTATCTTGAAGATCGAATTCTGATAACCAACGACAAGGACTTCGGAGAGAAGGTATATCGGGATATGAAACCCCATAGAGGAGTTGTACTCCTTCGACTCGACGACGAGCGAGCAAACAATAAAATCGCAGTAATCCGCCAACTGATAGAAAATTATTCAGATAAACTTCGAGACAATTTCATTGTCGTGACAGAGAACAGAGTGCGAATAGCTGGTAAGTAACATTCTCCCAACTATACTAAAGGCAAGCTACCAATCGAATCAAGGTAACTTGCCTTTGACATCAAAATAGACCCCATTGCAAACTCGACGGATCGACAAAAAACAACCGTCGATTTGTTATTTGATGCTTTGATGTTTTGCCGCTTAATTGCTTTGCCATTCGATAAGGAGAACAAACATGCCCCAAACACCCAAAACCGTCTTCGAGACCAAGCGCCTCATCATCCGGCTCGCTACCGAGGCGGACGCCGACTTTTATCACACGCTGTGGTCCCATCCCCAGGTGATGAAGAACGTGGGCTTTCCCCAAGGCTACCCTATCACGCGCGAGGAGCTTCAAGAGAGGCTGGCGCAGGCGTCGGGCGATGCGTTCAACCGCCTGCTGGTGGTCGAGCAGCGCGCGACCGGGGAACCCATCGGGGAATGTATGGTCGCGCGCCCCGACGACGAGGGCATCGCGGAGCCGGACATCAAATTGCTGCCGGAGCACTGGGGCCAAGGCTACGGTCGCGAGATCTGGACAGCGCTGGTCGCTTACCAATTCGAGCACACGGATTGCGACGCCGTCCAGACCACGCCTAACATCCACAACCCCGCCGCCATCCGCCTGTACGAATCGGTCGGCGCCCGCCGGATCGACGAGGGCGTCTTTCGCTTCCCGGAGAAGATGCAGGACTTCACCACGCCGGTTCATCACTACCGCTATCGCCTCTTCAGAGAGGATTGGGAATCGCGCCAAGACTCCCTTGAAGGAAGGGGATAATTTAACGCAAAGGCGCAAGGACGCAAAGATTTTTAAGACAGGAAAGATCCGACTATCTATGTTAATATCAGGAGATGAATGATGTCAAAAGCCAACATCCTCTCACAAATGGATCAACAGCGTCCGCAGCGATCAAAAATTGACACTATCGCGGACAAAATCGCCAGCCAGTGGCAAGAAAATGGCGAGACGCTGGATTCAATGCTCGAGGCGCTGCAAGAGGAACGAGAAAAGAGAATGCAATCGAAGGAGGCCAAATGAGAATCTTGGATATCCTGTATTATGCCTTTAGAAGTATGAAACTCGTGCCAGTCACAACACCAAAACGTCAAGCAAAATTTGGGAGCGCAAAGGGCTTAATCAAGATGACCGAAGACTTCGATGCCCCATCAAATGACTTTGAAGACTATATGCCCTGAAGTCATCTTACTGACCTTCTATTTGTTGCTTTGCCGCTTTGTTGTTTTGACATAGTAGCACAGCCTTCAGTTCCGCGATGGCCTCAATCGCCGGAGGCGCATTGAGCTTCTCACAAGGACTATCGGGGCAGTGCGCGCACGTCTCGTAGCCCCGACGACGCGCGCAATTGAGAATCTCGCAATCCGCACAATAGGCCGATTCGC
>JAAAOZ010000319.1 GCA_009908585.1 Chloroflexota bacterium | reverse complement strand
AAGGAGGATGCCTGGCGCGTAGCGCCTCTCGAAGGGACGTCCGTAGGTCAGTAGACCTACGGGTCTACGATAGTCGCTGACAGAGTGTAAACCTAATTATCCCGGAAAATGAACCATCCCTGGAGACCTTCAAGAATTCACAAGGATGCCTATGATGCCCACAGCCGCCCTGCTCGCCATTGGCAACGAGCTGCTCAATGGGGATATTCGCGATAAAAACCTCTTCACCTTGAGCCAACGCCTTACCCGCCTCGGTTTTCAAGTACAGCAGGCCCTCCTGGTGCGTGACGAGCCGGACGCCATCGTCGAGGCGTTTCACCTCTTGCTCACGCACCAGATCGATCTCCTCATCTGTAGCGGCGGCCTCGGCCCCACCGACGACGATCTCACGTTAGCGGCGCTGGCGCAGGCGATGGAGCGCCCGCTGACATTCGCCCCCGACGCCTACCAGCATATCAACGAGCATTACGAGCGCCTGATTCGCGAGGAACGCTTGGATCAGCCCAGCCCCGAGGCGACCCGCCGCAAGATGGCGGCGTTGCCCCAAGGCGCAACGCCGCTGCCCAATCCGGTGGGGACGGCGCCCGGCGTGGCAATGCGATATCAAACGACCTTGATCTACGCGCTGCCTGGCGTGCCGGAGGAGTTAGAGGCGATCTTCGCGGAGAGCATCGTGCCGGCGTTGCAAGCGCGCTTCGAGACGGCGGCGTGGGTAGAGCGCGCCTTTTTCGTCTCCTGCGATGACGAGGCGGCGCTGGCCGAGATCTTGCACGACGTCTCGGAAGAGCACGCCGATGTCTACATCAAATCGCTGGCCCGCCCCTTCTTCAGCGCGGGATCACATCGCTTGAAGATTCTGGTGATGACCCACGGCGAGGATGCCACGCAAGCTGAGTCTCGCGTCGCGCAAGCCTGCGATGATCTACAAGCCGCCCTTCAACGCGCGGGCTTCGACATCGCCCCAGACGAAGAAACCACTATATCATAAGCTATGTAGGCCCGAATTGTAGAGAACGTTTAACTTTCAACCCGCAACTTTCAACTATTCTGTACAAGGAGGCACACCATGACATTGGAGTTAGAGACCGTTCGCATCGAAAAGCCCGAAACGATCAACTTCGTCTTGGGACAATCGCATTTCATCAAGACCGTGGAGGACATCCACGAGGCGCTGGTGACGGCGGTGCCTGGCATCAAATTTGGCCTCGCGTTCTGCGAATCCTCCGGCAAGGCGCTGGTGCGCTGGACCGGCACGGATGACGACATGATCGAGCTGGCCAAGCAGAACGCGCTCGCGCTGAGCGCCGGTCACAGCTTCATCCTCTTCCTGGGCGAAGGCTTCTTCCCCATCAACATCCTGCGGGCCGTGAAGCGCGTGCCAGAGGTCGTGCGGATCTTCTGCGCGACGGCCAATCCCGTCGAGGTCATCATCGCAGAGACGGAGCAGGGACGCGGCATCTTGGGCGTCATCGATGGCGTGACAACCAAGGGCATCGAGGGCGAGGAGGACATCGCCTGGCGCAAGGATTTCCTGCGCACCATCGGTTACAAATTGTAGATCACCACCTTGCGAAGGGTGCTTCAAAATCTCGAAGCCTACAAGGTGATTGCACAGCGCAAGCCAGCCTGCCCAAAAGGCTCACGACTAACCTTCGCAAGGGGCGGTGGAGGACATTAGACAGATGCAATGGCTCGACGTGATCGCTCAAGATCCCGTACCGTGGTTACTCGACCCCGAAAACCCCTCGGTGCGGCTCCTGACGCTGCGTCATATCTTCGGGAAGCCGGAGGAGGCTTTGGCGGCGGAGAGGGCACGCCTACTTGATTGGAAACCAATCCAATCCCTCAGGTACCATTGGAACGCGGTCAACTTCTGGGGCCGGGCGCACGATCCCTACTATGGCGGAGCTATGGGAAATTTCGGCACGCTGTACACACTGACCCAATGGGGTGTGCCGAAGTTTCCCGAAGTTGAGCCGGCGTGCGAGAATCTGCTCACACGAGGGCGCAGCAGTGATGGGCGCTTCTCGCCGGGGGAATCCTTGGCCGCGCCGTGGCTCTGCTACACCGGCATCGCGCTGCAAATCATGTCCCACTTCAACCTGAGCAACGACTTGCGCGGGCGCTCTGCAAAAGCCTCGCTCATTCAAGCGATCCTGCTGCGGCCCGAGTTGTTGAATTGTCCCGTCGCAGGCGGCCCATGTCGCGCGGGGCTGGTGAAAGCGCTGGGCGCGCTGGTCAACATCCCCCCCTCGGAGCGGAGCAGCGAAGAGGACGAGGCTATCGATGTGCTGTGCGAGCGTTTGCTCAATGCCCCCTATGATTTCGAGGGCCAGAATGCCGAATGGCTCATGCTGGGCACGCCGCGCTATTACGACGCCGATCTCTTGGAACTCTGCTACGTGATAGCCCAGACGCCGTACCGGAGCCATCATCGCTTCCATGATCTGTTGGGGCACCTGATCGATCTCCAGACGCCGATGGGACGCTGGCGCAAGCGCCGCTCGACGCCGGCCTACTCCGATGAGCGGCTCTCCCATCCCAGTCGCTGGTTGACCTTTGAAGCTACCCACACCCTGATGTTGGTTTACGGAGGCAACACCTATGCATCCTGAAGCCCAAGGCACTCAAGCGCCATGCTACAAGATCATCCCGCGCACGCTGATCTTCCTCACCCGCCCGCCAGATGACGTGCTGCTCCTCCAGGGCGCCGCGGACAAACGGCTCTGGGCGGGGAAGTACAACGGCCTCGGCGGCCACATCGAGCCGGGAGAGACGCCGCGTCAAACCGCTGTGCGCGAGCTACAAGAAGAGGCCGGGCTGACCGTGCCCGACCTCAAACTGCGCGCCGTGATCCACGTGACGATGCCAGAGCCGCCCGGCGTGATGCTCTTCGTCTTCGTGGCCCCGGCGCCCGCCGCAGTGAGCCTCTCCCCCTCCGAGGAGGGCACGCCCGTCTGGGTACATCGCGACGCGCTGACGTCACTCCCGTTGGTCGATGATCTCCCGGAGCTACTGCCGCGCGTGCTCTCCCCCGGCCCGCTGGTCTTCGGGCGCTACCTCCTCACCGAGACAGGGATGCACATCGCATTTGAGTAGCCCCGCTACACCTCGTTAGCCCCCACTTCAAGGCCGGTCTGCATCTCCTTCAACATCTCACGCAGATTGGGCGCCAGCTGTGAACGCTCCAGCGATTGCTGAATCGCCTGAGCCAACTCCCCGGCAAGCTCTGGATGCTCCTGAACCAACCAGGTGACCAACATCGCCAGCGCGGTCTCCACCTCATCCTCTGGTGGATGGATAGGGCGCAACTCTCCCAGAACCAACTTCGCGCCACAGCCTGGACATCGCCCCTCAGAAAGCGACTCAATGGGATAACCACACACATGCCTGTATTGCCATTTATCTGCCATCGTTAGCAACTCCTCTTGATTTAGTTGATTAAAACAGTTTTCAGTCGATCTGAGCGCGACCGTGGGTCAACGCCCACGCCTCCTCCTCGGCGATTTCGCGCAGGGCCATGGGAAAGTGCCCGTGCAGGGGCGAAGCCAGCGCTCCCACGCGCACGCCCAAGGCCAGCAGCCACGCGATAGGCT
>JAAAOZ010000375.1 GCA_009908585.1 Chloroflexota bacterium | reverse complement strand
CGTGGAGGCGCAGTATCTTCGCGCCCGGTGGTATGACGTCGCGACGGGGCGGTTTACGTCGCGTGATCCTTGGGAGGGAGATTATGAACGGCCACAATCGTTGAACGGGTGGGTCTATGTGGAAGGGAATCCAATCCGATACATTGATCCTACGGGCTATCGTCCACTTGTACCTCCTGGTATACCAACACCACCTATCGTTTCACGGTCTGAGTGGGGTGCAATGAAGCCGGGGAAGCACTACGTTCTAGAAGGTCGTTTTCAAACAGGACGCGCAGAAGGTTTCTATGATCCCGTTGACAACGTCGCGGGTTATGCTTCCTATTCTGATCTGTATCCTGATGATTCCTTGGCAGACATCCTCTATGCCATTGTTATTCACCATGAAGGAAACAGCCAGACTTATGATATTTGGCAAGTTCAATGGAAACATATGGTTGAGAATGGCTGGAATGACATTGGCTATCATTTCGCCGTGGATCCGTCAGGAATTATCTATGAGGGGCGAGATATCAACCCACTTTCCGCAGTTAAGTATCGACGAGATAGCATTTTTGGACGTAGGGTCCGAGGAGTTTTAGGATTTTACGGTGAACAGGTTTGAGGTTAAGCACATGGCGCTGTGTGTCTATGGGAGTGGTTACTACCAGGACATCAATTCCCTCAAACATCTGAAAGACGCGCCGCATAGTGGGGCGTTGCGTTGGCTGACCCTTTTGATCGGGGATGTGTTCCTCATGCTTCGCCAACTGCTGACGCAGCCGGTGTTCGGCCAGCGCATAAATCAACAAACTCAGTCCCATTACCATCAACAGCGCCATAATACGTTGTGGTTTCTTCAAGAAGAGGCTGTCGGCAAAGAAGAGAGGATCCTTCAGAAATCGAAATCCGCGCTCTACCGAGACAGCTTGGGCTTTGTAGCTGTCCAGTATCTTGTCCACGGGCAAAGCCTCACTATCCAATTCATTCGTCGCCAATACAAACTTTCCTTTAGTCTGCCGCTTTTGCAGAATCGCGTCCGTATCTGGTTCAATCTCACCGCCCGTCACACGCCATCCTACACGCTCTGGTTTTTCTCCCTTGCGCGGGCGTCCACGATGGTTGTAGTGCGGAACGGGCTCGAGGTCGAAGGTTACGCTATGGTAGCGCCAGGTGGCGGTCAACTCCTCAGCTCGCGTTTGGGCCTCTTCTACGGTCGCAAATTCATGCCCTGTTATCTGTTGCACTGTCCGAGTGGCTTTCTCTTGCTCTTGAGCCACCTGCTTCTCCAACCGGGCCGTTTCGCGGCGATAAGCGGCTTCAGAGAAGACTACGACCCAGCGTTGGTCAACATCGCCGTAGGTACTGCACAGCGGCAACACGCGGTAGCCAGTCTCGGCGGCGGGACGCATCTGCTCCGGCTTCACACTCTGGTACAGGACCTGGACCGCTTTCAACGTGGCGGGCACCCGCGTGATCCACTTGACCTCCGAGAGTTCCTGCACATTTTCTCGACTGTACAGGGCGCTATCAGCAATGAAGTACACTGGTTCGTCCGATTTCAACTGCGCCACATAGGCTTTGATGGTCTCTGGAAAGCTCTTGGTGTCCGTTTGATTACCACTGAGGGCCTCCAACCAGACCGGCAAGCGGGTGCGATAGCTACAAATCAACGACAGCACCGCTTGTTTCAAATCGGGCCGGTGATCTTTGGAATGCCCGTGGGTAATCGTGATGACCTCGGCATCCTCTTCTTCCTCCTTATACTCACCGTACAGGCTGAAGCTCGAGGTGTCCAAATGATAGAATTGGTGAACAATTCCGAAGCTGCTCAAGGAGTGCGATGCTACCTGCGCAAATACCTCTGTCACCCCGCGCTCGTACAGACGATCCAAGGCGCGTCCCAAGCTGTCATCATTCAAGTCTGCCGCTTCCAGGTGACTACCAATCAGCAGATCGACGGGTTTGTGCTCAAAAAACTCAGGAGTCAGGTACAAGGGGCGCCCGACAAAACCCAAGGCATTGAGCACCATCGCCTGCACCGCTTCTCCAACCGACACTTTCCGCGCCGTGGAGCCTACGCAAGTATCTATTTGTTCGATGAGCCCCACTTCATTACATATTCCAGCCACAATTCCTAAGTGATCCAGGCGTTCTGTCTCATATACTTGTTGTTCCATTGCTATCCTCCCAGGGGTTTGGTATGTCACAATTTGTCATATGGAAGGATATCAAATATTCACTCAGGTGACCAGTTCAACTGCGGAATGTGGGATCAATGTTCGAGGATGTCATGTGCAAGGAAAGAACACTGGCAGGATTGGAGTGCTTTTGCTGGGTGATTTTTAACCAGGACCAGATTTCTCTATTTGTGGAATTACAATTTTTAGAGACAAAGATGATCCAGGTCCCAGCACCCAGCAGGTACGAAGCACCTTACATTTGATTCGGTGGTTGGACTACCTGTATGGTATTGAAGAGGTGGTTGGGCATCGCGATCTCAATCCCACTGAGTGCCCAGGAGATTACTGCGTACCCTATATCCCTCTGTTCAATGAAGCGGCACAGGAGCGTTAGATGAAGACTCGTAAGAATTTGATAGTATTTTTCTGCTTGCTTATCTTGATTACTTCCGCTTGTATGAGCAGAGAAAAAGCGAATGAAGTGATGATAGCTAACCAAGAAAAGGCAGTAGATATTATCGAGGCCATCGAAAACTACGAACGAGATCACGGTCAACTGCCCGAGAAGTTGGATGTACTTGTACCAGCGTATCTTCCAGAGATTCCAGAAACCACGAGGGGACAAAGCTTTGACTACGTCCTTCATAACATTGATGGATACTATCTCTGCTTTGATGTTACCAGAAGGGAGAACTTAGGTTGTTGTTATTACTATCGCATAGAGAGGTGGGACTGTTCTTACGGGGATGGAAATTGATCTAGGGAGATTGTTGTTCCAGGATATTTGCTTTGAAGGGCATCTGCCAGGCCGTCGATGTCACGGGCGCTACGATCACCGCCCGCGAATGGACGCTCCCGCTATCTTGGTTGAAGTCGGCGGCGCGCAGGCGGGCCTGGGCTACGCCCACGGCTGCGCCCTGTGGGCTTGCCTTAGGGGCGTGAATGGTTCGACGCCGACGTCGGTGCCTGCTCCCGCAGGATGGTCGTATCTCCGCGCGATTGAGGCCCTACCTCGAAGCGCCGATATGACAGACCCGAAGGGTGTCCGAAAAACCCTTCGGGTCTTGCTGAGCGCGAATGTCACTTCTGAGATTTTTGAACCATCACCTACACCTACGACGCGACCAACCGTCTCCCAGCCTCCCCCGCTCCAGGTCACCTTGTCACCAACCCCCCGCCTAGCAAACGATGCCCGGCCGTCCTAAGGTCATACTAAGTACCTACTAAGTACCTACTAAGTACATCCTAAGTAAAACAAACGGAACGTGTGACGCTTGGGGATGGTTCAGAAATAGGTTGACACTTTTTCTCATCATCCCAAGCCCGGCGGTTACCACGGCCATTGGGCCGTGGGGTCAAAAGAAAAACCACGGGCTACCATTACAAAGTCGCCCTACGGCGACTAAATTCTAACCGGCGCAGGCCGGTTTTGTAAATGTA
>JAAAOZ010000240.1 GCA_009908585.1 Chloroflexota bacterium | reverse complement strand
GGGAGGTCGATTCTGATAATATAAGATAAAGGTGGCTCTTCAGAAGTCCGCCGGGTGCAATTGTGCCATGCTCTACCTGCAACTCATTAACAACGCAGAAAAGGTCTGAATTCTCACAAACACGCAAACCTTGGCTGCGTTTAGGGTTGCTCCGGGAGCTATTCGGCAAAATCCAAAAGACCCATAAAGCTTAGACGGCGTTGACGTGATCCCGATCGTGCCGGAGGTGCCAGATGTTGGCCAAATTGCTGGTGATCGATGACGACGTGGCGCTGAACGAGATGTTGACGCAGGGGTTGGGTGCGCGAGGGTTTGAAATCGTGACGGCCTTGAGCGGTAAAGAGGGGATCGAGCGGGCGTCGCGGTATCAGCCTGATCTCATCCTGTTGGATGTGATGATGCCGGAGATGGATGGCTGGGAGGTGTGTCGGCGCCTGCGTGGGGCGACGGATCTGCCGATCATTATGCTCACAGCCAAGGATAGTCGCTCGGAGGTCATCCGGGGGTTCGAATTGGGCGTAGATGATTACGTCACGAAGCCCTTCGACCTGCGGGAATTGGAGCTGCGCATTCGCGCGGTGCTCAAGCGCTATCAACTGAATCGCGATGAGATGTACGATGATGGTGTGTTGCGGATCGATTTGCGACGCCAACGAGTTTATATAGATGGCGAACCGATTCATCTGACGCCGACGGAGTTTAAGTTGTTGCGATGTCTGGTTCAGCACGCGGGCGCAGTCGTCTCTCATCAGAAGTTGCTGACCGATGTCTGGGGCGCGGACTATGTGGGAGCGACGGCCAATCTGGCGCTCTACGTCCGCTATCTGCGCGAAAAATTGGAGGCGGCCCCCAGCAACCCGCGATATATTCGCACCCAGTGGGGAGAAGGCTATTGGTTCTGCCCAACGCCGACGGGGAGTCCTTGAATAGTGTGTGACGGCGCGAAGTGATCGACAGCCCTCGGTGAAGTCGCCGAGAGCTGTTTTTTTGTTGAGCAAGAAGTGCTGATGCTTCTACCAAAGTCTACGAATTCGACTAAAATATATATGGAAGCGATCCGACAAACACCTAAAGCGAGGAGGCTTGCAATGACACACGTGCTCATCAAAGGCGGCACTATCGTCACGCCGGATACGATGTTAGAAGCGGATCTGTTGATCGAGGGCGAGAAGATCAAGGCCATCGGGCGGGATTTGGCGGCGCCTGATGGCGCTGAGGTGGTGGATGCGCGCGGTTTGATGGTGCTGCCCGGCGTCATCGATGCGCACACGCACATCAAGTTAGATACGGGCATTTATCAGACGCCCGATGATTGGTTCACGGAGACGCGCGCGGCGGTCTACGGCGGCGTGACCTCCGTCGTCGATTTCGCGACGCAGTACGAGGGCCAGGGTTTCGAGGAGGCGTTCGCGGATCGGATGGATGAGGCGGCGTCCTCCGTCATCGACTACGCCTTCCACATGATGGTCACCGATCTGCCGCCCGGCCAGGAGGAACGACTGGGCGAGTTAATCGACTTGGGCATTCAGAGCTTCAAACTCTACACGACCTATCGACCCAACTACTACGCCGATGACGCGACCTTACTCCGTCTGATGGAGGCGGCGGCTCGATACGGACTGGTCGCCCTGGTGCACTGCGAGAACGACGCCCTCGTCACCGCGCAGACCGAGGCGCTGGTCAAGGCCGGGCAGACGACGTGGCGCTATCACGGGATGGCGCGTCCCGCCCTGGCCGAGCAGGAGGCCGCCGCGCGCGTGCTCTTCTTGGCCGATGTCGTCAACGCCCCGGTGGTCATCGTCCACAATTCCTCGGCCTATACCGCGCTGCTGGTCGCCGAGGCGCGCGAGAAGGGGCAGATCGCCTTCAACGAGACCGCGCCGCAATATCTGATCTTGGACAACACCCGCTACGAGGGCAGCGAGCCGTGGCGCTACATCCTCCAGCCGCCGCTCCGCGATCCCGACGAGGCGGAGATGTTGTGGTCGCTGCTCAGCGCCGGGATGATCGACATGCTGATCACCGATCATTGCGATTACACGAAGGAGCAGAAGCTGGAGCACAACGATTTCACCCAGACGCCCGGCGGGCTGCCCGGCATGGAGACGTTGCTCCCCCTCACTGTGACCTACGGCGTCCTGGCGGGGCAACTTTCCTGGCCTGATGTGGCGCGCCTGCTGGCCGCCAATCCCGCCCAGATCTACAATCTCTGGCCGCGCAAGGGCGCGCTCCTGCCCGGCAGCGACGCCGACGTTGTGCTCTACGATCCGGCCGGCGAGCGGCGCATCACGGCCGAGGACCTGCACACCATCGCGGGCTACACGCCCTACGAGGGGATGTTGGTGAAGGGCCGCGTGGTCGCCAGCCTGCGGCGTGGCGAGTTCCTGATGCGCGAGGGCGAATTCGTCGGCGAGAAGGGCAGCGGCGTCTATCTCAGGCGCGAGCCGCGCTTTTGGGATTGATGTAGCGCGTAGATTTTTGTGATGGAAACGGTTTTCTTCGTCATCGGCCTGGGCTTGGGCCTTTTGATGGCCTACGTGGTGTTGCACATCCAGGAGAAGGAGCTGCGCCGGACGCTGCGCGAGGAGATCGCGGAGATCTATGCGGCGAAGGGCGAGGCCGAACGCGCGCGCATCGCGCAATCCTACGAGAATCGCATCCGCCGCCTGGAGGCCCAGCGCGAGACGGAGATCGCCGAGGCGCGCAAAGAGAGCGTCCGCCAGAGCCGCGCCGTCCTCAAGGGCAAGATGGCGGAGCAGATCGCGCCGCTGCTGCCGGGCTTTGCCTATTGGCCGGCGGACGCGCGCTTCTTGGGCGATCCCATCGATTACGTCATCTTCAACGGTTACAGCGCGAGCCAAGACGGTGAGGGTGAGATCGACGACTTGGAGATCGTGATCATCGACATCAAAAAGGGCCGGGCCGCGCTGAGCGCCGGCCAGATGAAAATCGCACGCGCCATCGAGGCCGGGCGCGTCCGCTTCGAGGTCGTGCGCGTCTACGATGATGGCCAAATCGAGAGTAACACCTGGGGGCCGAAGTAACCAGCTTTTGATAAACTTAATTTTAATGTAAATAAATAGTTTATATTACAAGATAGAATGTGGAGAGCATAATGCAAACAAACTACGAGAAAAAACATATGGGGAAACCGGTTGATTGGGAATTTAGGTTGATTCAGGGACCGTGGCACCAAGAATGGCGTTACGGCCTTCTTATAAAGTGCGACGAAGAGGTTGTCTGTAAAGTTGATGGCTTAACGCAAACTCAGGCCAGGAATTTTTTTGTGGAGTTGGAGGGTGTGGCACGCAATGCTTTAATTCGGTTAGATGTAGGTATGCCATTAACTTTAGGTCAACGGATTGATAGAGTGTTTGAGATCAATAAGCATGATTCAGAAAAACTGAGCCAATTTGAAGCAGCTATAAAAAATGCAATTGAGAAGTATGGATTTTAGTCGTTAGGTCATATTATTTATACAACTAAGGTGCTGTTTAGTCTTGTGAGGTGCAACGCACTTTTGGGCGTATTACCAGGCATATACTACATGAGACGTTACTTTTACTTCAGTTCAAGTGCGTTGCACCTTGGTCTGCTCATAAAGCTAAA
>JAAAOZ010000339.1 GCA_009908585.1 Chloroflexota bacterium | reverse complement strand
CTGCGACGAGCGCACGTAGGCGGCCCAAATCGCGCGCGAGAGCACCGTGCGGAAACCGCCCTTCTCGATGTGATAGAGCGCTTCCGCCGTGGTCCCGCCGGGCGAGGTGACTTGATTGCGCAGTTCGGCCAGATGCAGGCCCGATTCGCGCGCGTAGAGAGCGGAGCCGATGATCGTCTGCTGCACCAGCTGCTTGGCCACCCGCCGCGAAAAGCCCAGGTGCACACCCGCGTCGATGAGCGCTTCCATAAAGAGATAGATATAGGCCGGCCCGGTGCCCGAAAGCGCCGTCGACATATCCAAGTAGTGCTCGTCCTTGACGTAAATCTGCTCACCCATCGCCTTGAGGATCGTCAGGGCATAACCACGCTGCGCCTCGGTGACGGTCTCCGTCGTCGTCCACACCGTGATGCCCTGCCCGATCTGCGCCGGCGTGTTGGGCATCGCGCGCACGATCTGATCGACCTCCAGATGCTCCTGGATGGTGGCCAGCGCGACGCCGGCAGCGATGGAAAAGACAAGGGCGTCCGGCTGAAGATGACCCCGCAATTCATTCAACACCTCTGGCATCACCTGCGGCTTGACCGACAGGAAGACAATACTCGCCTCCTCCGCCGCCTCGACATTGTCCTGCGTGGCGCGAATCTGGTAGCGCTCCCGCAGTTCCTCGCATCGCTCCGCGCGCGGCCCCGTCGCGATGATGGCCTGCGGCTCCGTGATGGAATCGCGCAACAGCCCTTTGATCAACGCCTCCCCCATCGTGCCCGCGCCGATAATTGCAATCGTCGGTAACATATCTCCTCCTCCTTGATAAATCCAACCTTGCGAAGGTTTCACAGTAACTTCTATTGATCGAGGTTCTCGCTTCTGTTGAGAAATCGCTCGTCAACCGAAGGCATAACCGAACCTTCGCAAGGGTTCTCATTTATGGTCGCAACTCGAACATCGTCTCTAAAAATTGCTTCCGATTGGCGATCGGATCAGGGTCGTCGTCCGTCATCGGCCGCGGGCGCCCGTACTCCTCGATGATCGTCGGGCGCAAATCAATACTTAGTAATCGGCCTTGGTAAAACGTATAACGGGTCACATATCCCTGGCGCACTGCCGTATCCCACATTTGATCGAAGAAGAAGTTGCCCGGCCCATAGTGGATGAAAGTATCGCCGTGGAATCCCACGGGCTTGACCCAGTGCGCCTGACTGCCCTGCACGATGACCGCGCCGGCCTCCGCATAAGCGTTGAAATCGGCGAGGTGAGCCGGCGGCGGCGTGGATTGATCGACCTCCCGATGTTGCAAGGTCATGATGGGCAGATACCCTTGAGCGCGCAGCTCGCCGATTTTGTTCTGGAACATCTCACGCTGCCCGGGCTCATGGCAGGGCGCGGCGCCGGGACTGTCGGCATCAGCGTAGAATCCACTGCTTGGATTACAGCCGATAAAGGCAATCCGGTTGCCGTTGTGCGTCATCGTTAAAGGCCGCGTCGCATCCGCGAGGTTTTCACCGCCGCCGTACCACTGCCATCCACGCTCCCGATACATCTCCAGCGTGTGAATGATCCACTCCCGCCCCTTGTCGCCCAGATGATTGCCCGTCAACTCGACGACATTCGTACCAATCTCCTCGAGCAAGCCGATATAGCGGTCGTGCGCACAGAAAGAGACCGAGCCGCTCGGCGCGGGGACGCAATCGGGCTTAAACGAGATTTCATTACTCACGTGAACAACGTCCGCATCCGCGAACCAAGGCTCCACATCCTGAGCCGGGTAGGTGACCGAGGTGCTCTCGATAAGACGCGCCGTCCCCCGCGCGATCGCCGTGACGCCCGTCATCGCCACGATGGTCATCGCATCCTCGCGGCGATTCTCGAACGCGCCGAGCCCCAGTTCGAGCAGGGCAATCGTCTCCGGGCGCGTGGCGCTGCTCACATAGAAGGACATCTGGAGCGGATAGTTCTCCAACTGGGGATCTTTCTCCACCAGCGACAGGTCATCGACGCGCAACACCTTCCAACGCGGCGTCAGCTCGTGAAAGGGCACGAGCGCCCAGCCGCCGCTCGTCTGCGCCTCCGTCAGAATGGAGGAGGCATCGACCGGGCGCACTATCCCGCCCGCCGGCGCGCCCCACAGCGCCGACCAGGTCTGCAACGTATCCGTCGTGACCAACAAGGGCCGCTCCCCCCACGCCTCCGAGGGCGCTCCTTGCCAAGCCTGCTGCACCTCCGCCGCGCTCGCCTCGAAGTCCGTCGTGAAAAATGGCGCGACGACGGCATACCCCCACGTCCCCACCGGTTGCGCCGATGGCTGGGCAGCCTCCAGGCTCAAGCGCACATCCGCCACGCCCGGCTCATCCATCCACGCAAAATGTACAGGATCTTCCGCTACTTTGCCTTGCAGGGCCGCGCAAACCTCCATGGGCACACCTGGCTCACATCCAATCGTGACGGGAAACGCCGGCGTGGGCGTGGGGGAGGGCGTCAAAGTCGGTGTGGGCGTCGCGGTGCGCGTGGGGGTGGGCGTCGGCGTGGGCGCCGGCGTCGCACACCCACTCATCATCACAAACAAAACGAGTAAACTTCCAAGGGTTATCAAAGTCCCTCTCTTGAGTCTCGTGTCCATTTTTATTTTCATTTTCATGAGCTGTCTCCTTTTTAACTCCGATGTATTGTTAACAAATGTGGGGATTTGTCAAGATCGAGTAAGCAAGTAAGGTTGGGGGGCGAATGGGTTTGGATGGTGTGAGTATATAATTTATCTTTGTTATTTATGTAATATAGTTTAGTCTCAGTAGTAGGGCAGGGGATTGTGGGGATAAGTCGTTTTTGTGCCCATATATAGGGGAGGCTCCCCCGCACAGCCCCTAAATGTTTGCTTTTGGCAAAGGGCGGGTTGGGGAAAAGATGGGGATAATTGTTGATGAATAAACGCTGTTGAGAGTTAGGATCGAGGAGAATTGGCGGTAAATGTCAGGATTCAGGTATAATGTTTGGGGGGAGATTTTAGGATTTATCCCCAAAAGAAGGTAGTTTTCCACTGAAACAGACCTAGTTATCCACAGGCTAGAGAGGTAAAGGCAGAAACTGTGCTATGCTCCCCCCTATTTGTGGGGGATGAGCGGAGCGCAGTCCCCAATTATGGGGGAGGGAGAAAGTTGTGAACAGTTTTCCACAGAGTTTGAACACGGTCGCTGCCCGGACGGGAGGGTAACCGTGGCGCGATTTCAAGCTAAGGCGCCGCGAAATCTGCGACATCGCGTGATTTTGTTGGCGCTGTTGTTGCTCGGCGCTGCCTTGCGGCTGGGTGGAATGGGCGAGGCGCCGCCGGGTCTCTACCACGATGAGGCGTACCACGGCCTGGACGCGCTCGCGATCCTTGAGGGCGACGTGCTCCCGCTCTACTTCCCGGCCAACAACGGACGCGAGCCGCTCTACATCTACCTGGTCACGGCCTCGGTTGCGTTGCTGGGACGCACTCCCCTGGCCGTGCGCCTCCCCTCGTTCTTCATCGGGATGCTCACCCTGGCTGCGACCTACGATCTGGCCCGCGTGCTCTGGGGCCGCCGCGCTGGACGTTGGGCGCTGGCCGTGTTGGCCGCGACCTTCTGGCACGTGCACCTGAGCCGC
>JAAAOZ010000222.1 GCA_009908585.1 Chloroflexota bacterium | reverse complement strand
AGGGGAATAAGGGAGTAGGGAGTAGGGAGTAGGGAGTAGGGAGTAGGGAGTAGGGAGTAGGGAGTAGGGAGTAGGGAGTAGGGAGTAGGGAGTACGAGAAAGAGCTTTGCGCATACTCCCTTACTTCTTACTTCCTACTCGTTTCTCAGTGCTGACGATCAGGCCATGAAGTAGACGTCCGACTGTGTCAGCTTGGGCCATGGGTTTCTTTCGATTAGCAATATAAGCGAGGTCGTGGGCCAGGATGAAGTAGTACTTCAATTCTTCCAAGGAAGCCTCCGCGATGTTGTAGAAGCGCAGTTTGTCGTTCAAGCCACGGCGCTTGAAGCCTTCAGCGACGTTGGCCGGGACGGAAACGGCAGCGCGTCTCATCTGTGACGTGAGACCGTATTTCTCCCCAGTCGGAAATGCCTGCGTCATCGTGTAAACCATCAGGACTAACTGATGCGCTTCTTTCCAGGCATCCAACTGCTGAAAATGCAAAATCCGCCCCATCCCCTTACTCCTTACTCCATTTACTCCCTACTCCCCTTCTGCTTACTTCTTCAAAAAAGCCGCTAACAATGCATCGAACTCATCCGCTTTCTCCAAATAGCAACAGTGACCGGACTCTTCGATGATGTGCGCTTCGTAGGCGCCGCCGTTGGCCTGGTACTGCTCCAGGACGTGGCGGGTCTGGCTGACCATCGGCTGAGGCGGATAGACCTCCGCGCCGGGCCAGCCGGGCACGATGCCCAGTTGCCCCAAGAAGCCGAAGTCGAACATCGAGGTGTCGGAGACGATGACATCATCGGCGGCCTGAATCCACAGCACGGGCGGTTTGGGATCGATATCGACGAGGGCGCTGGTGTCCGCGTACTTGGGCGCGAAGGCGTTGGCGACGCCCTTGGCGCCCGGCGCGACGTTGGGCCAGTGCTCCGAGGGGGTCATATCACCGGGATAGAAATCCTCGCCGGTGCGGGTCGCCAGCAGCGAGGTGACGAGCGCGTCCTCGCGGGGATGGCGGAAGGGTGGTTTGAAGTACGCGGCGTTGATGACCTCGCGCGGGTAGTTGGGATTGCCGCCCTCACGGATTTCCTCATTGATGTATTTGACGAACTCCTGGTTGACGGTGCCGCCGCCGGACCCGGCGTAATCCTCGTGGACGGGCTGGCCGTCCTCGCCGCGCGTGCCGCCGAAGCCGTAGGGCGAGACCGTGTCCGCCAGCGTGAGCGAGAGTACCTTCTCCGGGCGATCAATCGTGTAGCGCATCGCCACGCCGCCGCCCATCGAGTGGCCCACCAGGTGGAAGGTCTCGATGTCCAGCGCGACCATCAGGGCATCTAGGTCATCGGCCCAGTCGCGCATCCCGCGCGTTGCGTCGATGGGCGCGGCCTCGGTCCAGCCGTAGCCGCGCAAGTCGGGCGCGATGCCTCGGAAGCCTTCCGGCAGCGCGAGCATGTTCTCCTCCCAATGCAGCGCGGAGGCGCAGTTCCCGTGGACGAAGACCACCGGCACGCCATCCTCCGGCCCGGCGAAGTAGACGTGCTGCTCCAGCCGGGGAGTAGCAATCATTTGGGTTGTGACGCCGTCTAAGGATGTAGGTTTTTCCATTGTATCCTCCGTATATCCTCCAGATGAGTCTAATGAGTTGAAAGTCTAAAGTCTGAACGTCGCGAGTCTAACGTCACCCTTGCGAAGGTCGCCCAAAGGTCTGTCAAAGCAAAGGCGCTGTCGATTCAGTAAATGCCCATAAGCGAAGTTCACGCTGAAACCTTCGCAAGGTTCGGATTACAGATCAACACCCGGCGCCTGGATTTTCATCACGATGCCGAGTTTCTCTACTTCTTCCTTGAGCCACGCGCGGAAGTCGGGGTGGGCGATGCGGATGAGGGCCTCGGCGCGCTCTTTGACGTTGCGCCCGCGCAGTTCGGCCACACCGTACTCGGTGACGACGGTATCGACGTCCTGGCTGGGCACGGTGACTTCCGCGCCGGGGCTGAGGTGCGGCACGATGGTGGAGATGGTGTCGTTCTTGACGGTGGAGCGCAGCGCGATGATACCCCGACCTCCGGGCGACATCTGCGCGCCGCGATGGGTATCCAACTGGCCGCCGGTGCCGCTGAAGTGGCGCGCGCCGATGCTCTGCGAGCAAACCTGGCCCAGCACATCCACCTGGAGCGCGGTGTTGATGCTCACCATCTTGTTGTTCTGGGCGATGATGTAGGGGTCATTGGTCACTTTGCCCTGCTGGAACTCGACGGCGATGTTGTTGTGGATGAACTCGTAGAGCTTTTGCGTGCCCAGCGCGAACGTCCCGACGAGCTTGTTGGGCCACAGCGTCTTCTCGCGCCCGGTGATGACGCCCGCCTCGAAGAGATCGACCATGCCGTCGGTGAACATCTCCGTGTGGACGCCCAGGTCGCGCTTCTCGAAGAGACTTTGGGCGATAGCGTTCGGAATCCCGCCGATGCCCAACTGGATGGTCGACCCATCAGCGATGAGATCCGCGATGTACGCGCCGATGGCGTTCTCGACCTCCGTCGGCTCGATAGCCGGCAGCTCAACCAGCGGCTGGGTGTTCTCGACGATGTAATCGGCCTCTGTGATGTGGACTTGGGTGTCGCCCAGGGTCCACGGCAGATTCTCGTTGATCTCCAAGATGACTATGTCGGCCTCGTCAATGAGCTGGCGCTCGTAGACCAGCGAGGTCGAAAGCGACATAATGCCATGATCGTTGGGCGGCGTCGCCGTGCCCCAGAACACATCAATGCCGCCCGCGTGGATACGGTCGCTGCCCGCGCGATGCAGATTGTTGGGCACATAGGAGACCATCCCCAACTTGTGCATCTTGCGATCCATCGCGCCGTAGAACCAATTCTCCAGGAAGAAACTCCCTTCCATCTCTGGCTGGGTGTAGAAACCGTAGGGACGCATCGGCAGGCACATCCACACGTGGACATCCTCCAGGCGCTCGGCGTGGCGCTCCAACTCATTGAGCATCCCCACCGGCTCGGAGGCGCACATCGCCGAGACCAACCGCTGGCCCGATTGCACCATCTCCGCCGCTTCTGGGATGGAGATCAGCTTCTCTTGATACATCGATTTGAAATTCATATCATTCTCCTAAAAATAATGACGTACGGGCGAGGCGATTCTTAGATGTTCAAGTATTTTGACACATATCGACATTTTCGCAGGATTCCTCTGGTATACATTGTCAATCTGGAATCGCCTCGCCCCAACGACTACATCACAAACGCGGCGCCGGCCTGGTTATACCCCACGCCGGACCCCACGAAGGCCACCAGATCGCCTGGCTTGACCTTGCCTTGCTTGCGGGCGTCATCGAAGGCCAAGGGCAGGCAGGCGGAGCCGGTGTAGCCCCACTTGTCCATAATCCAGTGCGCTTTCTCTAGCGGCAAGCCCAGTTCCTCCATCACGAGCTTGATGCTGTTGAGCCGCACCTGCGTGAAGATCACCAGATCGACCTCTTGGAGATCGAAGTTGCCGTTGGCCGCCAATTCGCGCATCCGCCGGGGCCAGCCCTCGTTGTTGACCGTGGGGGGGAAGGCCTCGATGAGCTTGACCTGCGCGCGCCCGGCCTCCACCGCCTCGACGGTGGCCGGCTCGTAGGTGCCGCCC
>JAAAOZ010000200.1 GCA_009908585.1 Chloroflexota bacterium | reverse complement strand
CTTTACCCCGACGAATCCCGATCTGGGCGGCGCATTTGCGGGGCAATCGCCGACTGTGGACAAGGCGGGCGAGGTTGTCACCTTCACCTTCGCCAGTGACCTGGAATTGGATGATGTGGGAACCATTTCGTTTCCCTTGTGGCGCGTTTGTGGCAACGATGGCGCGCTATCGGCGGCAGTGTCCTACCAGGATCTTTGTGATACGCCGCGCTCGGCATCTGATACCGGTGGTGAAACCTCGCGGGTCTCCAACGTTCATCTCTTCGTCACCCCACAGGATGCAACGATAAATGAACGGGAGACTCGCTGGCGTTTCTATGTGTACAATACAGGCTCGCTTCCGGCGACGCCGATCATCACCAATACGTTACCCGCTGGCTATGTGTTTTACACCTACACCGTCGCCAGCGCCACGGCCCCTGGCATCCTCGATTCGGTTACGTTGGTGACGAATACTGTGGGTGGTCAACAGATCCTTACCTTCACCCTTCCCGGTTTGGCGCAAGATGAGCAAGTGCAGTTTGATGTGTATGCAAACATTGAGTCGCAGTGCGCCCCTGTTTCGCCTGTGAAAATTAAACTAAAACAGGCATGTGGTCAGGTTGAAGGGGTATGTGGTGATTCTCCAGACGGCGAACGGGTCATCAAATTTGCTTCGGGTACGGCGTCCATCAATAGTAGCAACGATCAAACGACGGGTTTGCCATTGTGCGAAATTGGCCAGGTGCAATTGCTGGTCAAGAACACCTCGCCGCAATCCCAGATTTTCGATTTCACAATCACGGAGGTTATTACGAATGGCTCGTTCGTCACCGGCACGAGCCAGGTCACCGTGACGAATCGGGCCGGGCAGGTGGTGTCCGGGGCTACCTCCGAGGTGTTGCTGCAAAATATCCCCTTCACGCCGACTGTCGCGACGGTGGGCAATACACAGATTTTAACTTGGACCGTCGGCGA
Source organism: Chloroflexota bacterium (assembly GCA_009908585.1). Taxonomy (GTDB): domain Bacteria; phylum Chloroflexota; class Anaerolineae; order B4-G1; family SLSP01; genus JAAAOZ01. The sequence goes on along the minus strand of JAAAOZ010000200.1, from coordinate 2,669 downwards.
CTTTGCGCCCGGTAACCCAGCCTATGATGTCCTCGCTCAACGTGAGGCCGGCGACTTGATGTTGCTGACCTTTGGGTTGCAAACCGGCTGTGAAGGGCTGGAGGCGCAAGCCCAGTCGGGCGGCGCAGCCCGCGATGTCTGTGAGAACGAGTTCGGCTTTGGGGAAGATAGTCAAACCTTGGTTGTGGATGCGCCGGAGTTGACGGTCGTCAAAACCGGGTGCAATGATACGGTCAAGGATTGCAGCGAGGCCGGCAACTTCACGGAAGAGGTCTTTGCCGGCGCGGATGAGGTCGTAGTCTGGAAAATTGATGTCTTTAACGATGGCCCCCAGGACGCGCTAAATTTGTATGTGGATGATATTATTCCGGCTAACTTCACCCTCAGTGAGACCAATCCCCTTGCCACGAGTATGGTCGGTGACATGGTGAGCTGGGAAATCACCAACACGACGACCGCCCTCGCAGCCGAGGGGGGACATACAACTTTTTACATCACAGGGACAGTCGATACTAACGGGTGCGTAGATAGCACGTTGATTACGGTGACGGCCGGCTTTGGTTGTACGTCTGCTGGCGACTCCTGTTCAAGCGCGGATGTCTCTGACATCGCCTCGTTGCGCAACGAGCCGGCGATTACGCTCGATGCCCGTGATCTTAGCATCAGCCAGTGCGGCGGCGGGCCTGTACGGGTGTTGATTACCAACGATGGTGCGTATGCCAAGGATTTTGTCATCTCTTACACCTTGCCCAGCGCTCTCGCCTACGATGGCGACGCCGGCAGTTCGCCTTCCCCAGATGTTTATCCCGCGCTGGGCGCGACCGGCGTCATCACCTGGCGTTATGCCACGTTGACGGATGCGGCTGAATTGCACTTCAACGTTGAGAACCAGGCGGGGGTATGTCCCGCGCCGGGGCAGTTGACGGGGACGGCGGATGGTCGGTATTTAGATTCCTGCGGTGTCGCTTTTGATGATATTGATGCGGACGATGCCACGATCACCGTGCATGCGCCGAGCATTGAGGGTAACCTGACGGGCGGCGCGGCGCAGTTGCCGATCACGCGCGCCGTTACGGCCGGAGAGGTGGTAACTTGGGCTATCAGCTTGCGTAACAGTGGGAGTTGGCCCGGACACGCGCGGAATGTCGTCATCACCGAGACGTTTGGCTCGGGATACGAAAGTATCGCCGGCTCCGTCTCGACCGGCAGCGGCGGCGGGGACGGCGTCACGCCGGTTGTGGCCGGGCAGACGATTACGTGGGATGTGGGCACGCTCAACGCCGGCGGTGCCTTTAACGCCATCATCACCGCGACGGTCCTTGACGCCCCAGATCAATTGCGCCTGACGTTGGAGGCCCACAGTGAATGCGACAACGGTGAGTGTTCGTGGGATATGAGTCCCGCTTACTATGCCACGGCGTTGCAAGATTTTACCAAGACCGCCAGCGTGTCGGACATTCCAATTGGACAGCCCTTCAGTTACACGATCACCGCCGACTTCTTCGGCGCCTACACCTATACCGACCTGGTCTTGACCGACACCTTGCCTACCTTGGATGGTCAGCTCGTATTTTCGGTGACGGAGGTCGTGACGGCCAACGCCAACGGCGCCAATGTGTGGCAGGTAGGTGCGCTCGCCGGGCCGCAGTTGGTGTTTGACACGGCCAGCGGTGACGTGACCGGCCCAGAGCATATCACGTTTACCATCACAGGTGTGGTGAGCAACAGCGCGGCGGCCGATAACGGTGATAGTCTGAATAACGCCATCGCGTTAGCTTATGTGGATGATACGCCGCGCTATTTCTTTACCGAGTCGGAGGCGGTCACGGTGTCTGAGCCGACCTTAAACATTGACAAGACCACCTCGGCCTCTGGGCCGGTGCAGGCTGGGGATCGCGTTACCTACACCCTTGACGTTTCCCATGCTCCTGCCAGCACGGCCGATGCTCACGACCTGGAGCTTACGGACGTTATCCCTGATGACCTGACGTTGGTATCCGGCAGCTTACAATCCAATCCCGCCGCGAACAGTGTGGCGACTACATCGCAGAGCATCACTTTGACCTATCAGGCTTTCCCGCTCACATCCGCGCCGCTCGTCATCACGTATGCGGTGACCGTTGACCTCAACGCGGAGCCTAGCTCTAATCTGTTCAATAACGCCCAAGTCTTATGGACCAGCACCGCGACGGATCCCTTCGGCGAAGAGCGCACGGGCGAGGGGGGCGTTGACGACTACATTGCCGGGGTCCAGACGCCGGTGGAAACAGGCGACCCTGAGATCATCAAGTATCTGTTGGGGCCGACGGAGTATACAATTGGCGATCTCATCACCTACACCGCCAAGATGTCCCTGCCGGCGGGCCGCGCGCGCGACGTTGTCCTTTCGGATACGTTACCGACGGGCTTGGTTTATCAGGCGGGCAGCAGTGAATTGACCGGGCCGGGGATCTCCTCGCCTGGTACGCCGCCCACAGTTAATGGCCCGAATGACGGCATTGATACCACGACCCTTCGTTGGGACTTGGGCACGCTGACCAGCACGCCGGGTTCGCTGGTGCCGGTCGTCGTCACCTTCACGGTAGCGCTCACGGACGTCGGAGCCAATCAGCGGCCACAGACTCGTGATAACGATATAGAGGCCGCGTGGCTGAACGACCAGGATGTCA
>JAAAOZ010000442.1 GCA_009908585.1 Chloroflexota bacterium | reverse complement strand
AACCAATACACGCGAACGAATCATTCAGCACCTCCGTTATCCTCGTCATCTCCTTCATCTTCGCCTTCGTACTGGGCCAAAATCTCGCGGACCTTTTCCGGCGTCAGATTGCCATAGATCTCATCATCGATCATCATGACCGGCCCCACGGCGCACGCCCCGATGCAACTGGTGGTCAGCAGCGACCATTTGCCATCGGGCGTCGTGGCGCCGAACGGCACGCCGATCTCTTTCTCCAGCGTCTCCCAGACCTCGCGACCGCCCGCCGCGTGACACGGCGCATCCTCGCACAGGCGGATCACGTGCTGGCCCAGCGGCTCCACGCTGATCATGCTGTAGAAGCTCGCCACGCTGAACACATCACTCTGAGGCAGGTCAAGCCGCTGCGCGATCAGATCCAACTGCTCACGGGTCAGGAACCCGGCATCTTGGTTCAAATCTCGCAGGATCTCGACCAGGGCCTCCCGATCAGTCCCATAGTGACTGATGACTTCATCCACTTGCTGCCGAAGCTGTTTATTCATAGGCTCTCCTTCCAAAATCAATCCTGATAACTAAGCGCACCACGGTTATATAAAGTAAACACAAAGAGGGCCAGCGCGATCCAACGCTGACCTTCAAATCAAATGATCAATGATATAAGTTCATCGCCCCCAGCAGGACGATCCGAATAGCGGGCAAACGAAGCAGTTCCAAGGGCTGGAGATGCACAAGATTTCACGCCAAGCGATTTGGAGCACGCATCAACCCCAACTTCGTTTGCCTTGAGTTTGGCTAAGGACGCCCTGGCGCAACGAGCGCAATTTTCCCGGTCGATCTGCTTCGAATTCCCATAACCCAACGCCCGACCAAGCTTCTCTGCGTGATATTCTCCATCTTTCTGATAAAGAAAGCTTCCTCGAACAGGGGTTTCGTCATTGGGGCTTGTTATTGTGACAAGGACAGGACAAGAGGGGCCTCGAATGGGATGATGGCAACGGCAGGGCAAATTTAATCGTGTTAGGGATAACGAATAGGTCATTTTCTGTCCCGTCGATCACAAGCCAATATGATAGAGGAATTCACCAAATATCACCTGCATAGGCCGTTCCAAATCCACACAGCTTCTAAAGATACGTAGGAGGTTGAGAAAAATCGGCGGCTATGGAAGGTTTTGAGATTTGGAACTCCCGTAGTATAACTTAGATTCTTTCAAAGGTCAAAAGAAAGATGACACCTCACACGTGGAGAAAGCGCGCGACTCGGCAGGGAAGGGGGAGGGTCAAGAGCTGAGGATTAAGGGTTGAGCATTGAGAATTAAGGATTAAGGATTGAGGGGTTGCTCCGGGGGGTACGGCTATGCGCACTTCCGACTTCATCATTTGGCACACCGGTAGCTCTGGCAAGGGGATCATGTGCCCCCGACCTCGCAGGCGACATCGGGGCCGGGGGAGAATGGTATCCGCGCTGACGAAGCGGCCCAATGTCGGATCGTAGTAGCGGGCGCGGTAGTACATCAGGCCGGTGCTCCAGCGGCATGTGTGATGGGTTATTGCATTTGCGAGTTAAATTCAAGCTTAGGAGTATCCGATTATCCCCCTGATAATATCAACCATCGCCCAAATTACTCCACCTATGACTAATACCCCCCCCATCCAACCTGTCAGATCCGCAAGATCCATATAGTCAGTCAATACACAGATAGTTCCTCCAATACCATAAGCCAACCCTATTATTTGAGCAAATGCACCTCGCACATATATACGATCACATTCAGATAGACAAAATACATACTGTAACACCAAGTTGCCTTTCACATAAAAATCATCTGATTGCGACGAATGAGGATATACTTGAGACAAAAGCCCCGCAAGATAAAGCATCATCCCCAAAATCAATGCAACGCTCAACTCTGGAATTTTATCTAGCATTTTGTAGCCTCTACCTAATGAGTTCCCCTGCCGTAGGTATAACAGTACCTACTGAAATATCACGGAGTAATGTTCGCCTCGCTTTTTGCGCAAGCTCACCTTCCAACTGATGCACTTGACGCCGTAACGCATTGGGGAAGAGCGTTGGAGTAAGATTAATGCATCCTCGCGTACTACTGGGGCTCATTTTGGATGCTTTCCCACTGGTGGATAGAAAATGAGTAGTGGTCAGGAATCCCTGCAATCGGAACAGGGGAGTGACTATCAGGATGTTCATCCCACTGACACTCATCGTCAATACAAGGAATATGCCCACTCGGATCGACGTACCGCAGCGGATTATTCTTCACATACGCATATCGATTGAGCGACTGCGGGTTCCCCGTCCTCGGCGGCTGGCTACGCCAGCGCCTTAGGATGCAAGCAGCTCGGGCACGATCGTATCCGCGCTGATGAAGCGGCCCAATGTCGGATCGGGGCATTGGCCTGCGGCCAATGCCCGTCCACAATGTGCACAACCTCTGCCCTTAGGACAGACATGCGTCACTCGCCGATGATCTTGACCAGCACGCGCTTCCGGCGGCGTCCGTCGAACTCGCCGTAGAAGATCTGCTCCCAGGGGCCAAAATCGAACCGGCCCTCTGTGATGGCCACGACGACCTCGCGCCCCATCACCTGCCGCTTGAGGTGTGCATCCCCGTTGTCCTCGCCCGTGCGATTGTGGCGATATTGACTGATCGGCTCGTGCGGCGCCAATTCCTCCAGCCAATCGTCGTAATCCTGATGCAGCCCCGGCTCGTCATCATTGATGAACACAGAGGCGGTGATGTGCATCGCGTTGACCAAGCACAGCCCCTCCTGCACGCCGCTCTCGCGCAGACATTCCCGCACCTTCGGCGTGATGTTGACAAATCCCCGCCGCTGTGGGATGTTGAACCATAGTTCCTTACGATAACTTTTCATTTTGATCCTCCCCTTGACTCCTTGTTCTAGGTTAATGGATGAGGTTCTCCCCCCACCTCGAAAGCAGCCCCCACGCCGGGAGCGTCGGCGCCGGGTTGTCCGCCGCCGACGAAGATCTCGAAGTCGCCCGGCTCGATCACGCGGCGGCCATCCTCCAGAACCACCGCCATCTGTCGTGGGTCGATCTCGAAGGTCACCTCCTGCGCTTGGCCCGGCGCAAGATCCACACGCGCGAAGCCCACTAATTGATGACGGGGCAGGCGCACGGAGGCCGCGACGTCCCGCAGGTAGAGCTGTACGACCTCTTCCCCGGCGCGCGCGCCGGTATTTTCGACCGTCGCGACGACGCGCACGGTCTCGCCGGGCGCGATCCGCTCGCTACTGAGGCGCACGTCACGATAGGCGAAGGTAGTATAGCTCAGACCAAAGCCGAAGGGGTAGAGCGGCTCTCCATCTTCACCATCTCCCCCAAAATAACGATACGTGCGCCCCACCATCGCGTAGTCGCGGAAGGGCGGAAGTTGATCCACAGATGTGTAGAAGGTCACGGGCAGCCGACCGGCGGGATTGTAATCCCCAAAAAGCACGTCTGATATGGCTGTTCCACCGGCCTGACCTCCATACCACGCCTGCAGAATCGCTGGTATGTTCTCATCCGCCCAATTAATGGCTATTGCACTTCCGCTCATCAATACCAGAATAACAGGTTTACCCAAAGCTTGAATCTCTTGCATCAGGAGTTCCTGGGGAGCAGG
>JAAAOZ010000076.1 GCA_009908585.1 Chloroflexota bacterium | reverse complement strand
TTGAGTCGGCTTTTAGCCGACTTTAGTTTTCAGACGGGTAGTTCACTGCCCGGCGCGCTGCAGGTCTATGCGAGGATGCTGTTGGTTTTTGGGGATTCAAGTCGCCCCCCGCCCAGAATGGCTCTGGAGCGTTACCAAAAAAACCTCCCCAACCTCCATCCTTATGGTATAATAACACAAGAAGAAAGTATATCTTGTGCTACTTTGTCCATTTGATCTTAGCCAAACGAGGAGGTAGAGGATGTCCACCACCACCATCCAATCGACCGACCTGCGGCGGCGTGTGCGGGAAATTTTGGATCGCGTGCGAATCGAAAAGGAGCCGGTCATCGTGCAGACCTATGATACGCCCCAGGCTGTGCTCATCCCCTACGACGAGTTCGAAGCCTACGAGGCGTGGCGTGCGCGGCGCGTGGAGCGGGCCGCGTGGCTCTCCGAGTTACGCACTATCGCCGAGGAGGTGAGCGCACGCGCCGATCTCTCCGTCGCTGAAGCCGATGCTCTTATCGAGGAGGCCGTTCAGGAGAGCCGCACCTCATGATCCGAGCCGTCTTTGACACCAACCTGCTCATCAGCTATCTGCTCACGCATCGCCCGCCCATCGCTACCCTGATCGATGAGTACGTGGCGCGCGAGGAAATCCTGCTGGTGACCGCGCCGGAGCTTCTGGAGGAACTTCATCGCGTCCTGGGATACCCTCGGTTACAAAAATACTACACGGAAGAGGAGCGCACGCGCTTCGTCGCTCTGGTGATGGCCCTAAGCGAGGTCGTCGAATTGCCCGCCAACATCCCCACAATCTGCCGTGATCCCGATGATGATCGTGTGATAGCGTGCGCGGTCGCCGGCCAGGCCGATGTGATCATCAGCGGCGATCAAGACCTCTTGGTGTTGGATCAGGTCGAGGAAATTCTAATCCTCACCCCGGCAGCGCTTCTCGCTCAATTGCAAGACAAGGGAGCATAATCGTGGCATTTTCCCCGCGCAGTCCCAATCGGTTGCAATAATTTGCCATTTATGGCAAAATAAACGTATGGAATTCGAAGAATTGCTTCACATTGTAGGAGACGAGCCGCTCTTTGCGACCGGATTGCTGCTGGCCGGCGATGTCGATCCGGCCAATGTGCGGCGCCAACTCTCCCGCTGGACAGCGGCGGGCAAGCTTCTCCAATTGCGGCGCGGCCTCTACACCTTAGCGACTCCGTATCGGAAAACCACACCGCATCCTTTCGTGGTCGCCAATCGATTGGTGCGCGCCTCCTACGTGAGCCTCCAATCCGCCTTGGCGCATCACGGTCTGATCCCCGAACATGTACCGGTGACCACCAGCGTGACGACCTCGCGTCCCACAGAGTATGAGACCTCGCTGGGGCATTACACATTTCGCCACATCAAGCCCGACTTGCTATACGGCTATCACCGCGCCGATGTGGGCAACGATCAGCAGGCTTTCATCGCTACGCCGGAAAAGGCGCTATTGGATCAGGTTTACCTACAACCGGGCGGGGATGACCTGGCTTACTTGCAGGGCCTGCGCTTGCAGAACTTGGAGCGCCTGGACGTGGATCGCCTCCGGCGCCTGGCGGACCGGGCCGGCAGCCCTAAACTGGCCCGCGCGGCGGATAACGTCGTCACCTTAGCGAGAGAAGAAGCGGAGAGCGGCTATGAAACCTTATCTTAAGAACATCGTCGGCGCCGCCGCGTCCCCGATTCAGGGACGTAATATCACGCGGGAGTATCTCCAAGCTCGGATTTTGGCCGCGTTGCAGCAAGCCGGCGCGATGATCCCGTTGGCCTTCCACGGTGGCACGGCCCTGCGCTTTCTCTACGCGATGCCTCGCTATTCGGAGGATCTCGACTTCGCGCTGGAGCGGCCAACCGCCGATTATGATTTTCGAGGTTATTTGCAGGTGATCCAACGAGAGTTGACAGCGGAGGACTATGACCTCACCGTCAAGCTCAATGATCACAAGATAGTGCACAGCGCCTTCATCCGCTTTCCGGGCCTGCTCTACACGCTGGGCCTCTCGCCACATCAAAGCGAGGTGCTGGCCGTCAAACTGGAGGTCGACACACGTCCACCTGCCGGCGCCGGTCTGGCGACGACCATCATTCGGCGTCACGTGCTGCTTCATCTGCAACATCACGACCAGGCGTCGCTCCTGGCGGGAAAATTACACGCGCTGCTCCAGCGCAAATACGTCAAGGGGCGCGATGTGTACGATCTGTTGTGGTATCTGAGCGATCCCGACTGGCCGCCGCCCAATCTCACGATGCTCAATCACGCTTTAGCACAGATGGGCTGGGAAGGCAAAACGCTCACACCGGGGAATTGGCGCGCTATCGTGCGGGAGCGCATCGTCGCACTGCCGTGGGAACATGTCCTCGCCGATGTGCGTCCTTTTTTGGAACGCGCCTCCGAAGTGCCGCTCTTGACTCAGGAGAACTTGCTGCGTGTCTTGAAATCACGCCCAGCGTGAGGATCAGAAAGAAAGCGCCATCATCCTACGCTGAGCTTTTCCGCCCCACGTAGATGCCGTAGCCCATATCCTTCATAATGTCCTTGGGGATGGTAGTCATCACATCGCCCAGAAAGGCGCGGGAGGCGCGATCCTTGAGGATCATCACGAAGAAGTTGCCCAACACCCGCAAAAATCCTCGGCAACCGTAGCGCTGCAAGCGACCGCGACCCTCTTCGGTCATATCGACGTCGTGGGCGTGGGCGACGATCTCCTGTAAGCCAGCGCGCTTTAGCAGCGTTTCCCACGCCTTGGCCTCCAGCGTGTCGGCGTAGACTGTGCGCTTATAGTAGGCGGCGGATGCTGACGACGGCGTGGTCATCCACGTCATCTCCGTGAGGCCCACGTAGCCGCCGGGCTTGGTCACGCGCGCGTATTCGCGGATCGCCTGCTCCTTGTCATCGAAAAAGACGTTCACGGACTCCGTGATGACCGCATCGAAAACGCCATCCTCAAACGGCAGCACCCGCGCGTCCGCCGCCGTGAACGCGATGCGCTCTGCGACCTTCTCTTCCTTGGCATATTTAGCCCGCGCGCGAGCTTGGCGCACCATCCCCGCCAAGAGATCGACCGCCACGACGCGCACATCGTAGCGCTTCGCCAGATAGACGGGCGTCGCGCCCACACCGCAGCCTACATCCAGCACCACCTGCCCCGCCTCGCGCCCAATGTGACAGAGATCGAGCAACTCGCGCGTGGCCTGCATGCTCCCAAGGTGCTTCGTGAGGCCCATATTGGCGAGAAACTGAAAATAAGCTCGCGAATCTTCTAAGGTCATCGTCATCCTCCTGGAAAAGAAACCCTTGCGAAGGTTTTGGATAGTTTTTGAGACTGCTTCATCTCTGCTGGGCCAAGGGGATTCTAAATTGCAATGCGTCCCCCAACCTTCGCAAGGATGACTTACCTCACATATTCAACTCCCGCCGCACCATGTGCAGCAATCGAGTCGCCTGGAGGGAATCTAAGGTGTGGCAGATGCCGCCCAGATGTTCCGCCAATGCGTCAGCATAGCCCTCGTCGTAGTTTTGGCTCTCCATATTGACGACAATGGACTGGATGCCGGCGGCCTGAATCTGCTCGGCGATGTGGTAGGCTTCCAATTGCGGGGGCATATCGCCCATCGAGACATTGCCCGCGCCGTCGGTGAG
>JAAAOZ010000245.1 GCA_009908585.1 Chloroflexota bacterium | reverse complement strand
CACGTGTCGCCGGCGCCTAGTCGCATCAGCAACAGGCCACGGAGGAAATCCGCCGTCTGTCCGGCCAATTGACGCGGATCCGCGCCGCCATCGATCGCGCGATTCACGATCTGCAAGCCCTTGTCCAGGTCGCCATCCAACCAGGCCTGCACCAGCGACTGCACCACATCCCGTCGCTCAGCGCCCAACATCGTCCGCACATACTCCGCCGTCACGATGCCATCCGCCGCCATCTGATCGAAGAGACTGATCGCATCGCGCATACTGCCGGTCGCCGCGCGCGCGATCAAATCCAGCGCCTCCGGGCTGACCTCGACACTTTCCTCCTCGGCGATCCGCTCCAACCGCGCTACAATCTCGCGCAGGGGAATGCGACGGAACTCAAAGCGCTGACATCGCGAGAGCACGGTGGGGAGAATCTTGTGGGGCTCGGTCGTCGCCAGCACGAAGATCACGTGCTCCGGCGGCTCCTCCAACGTCTTCAACAGCGCGTTGAACGAGGCCGTCGATAGCATATGCACCTCGTCGATCACGTAGACCTTGTAGCGCGCGCGGGCGGGATGAAATCCCACCTTCTCCAACAGATCGCGAATGTTGTCCACGCCGGTATTGGACGCCGCGTCGATCTCGACAAGGTCCATCAATTGCTGGTTGACAATCGCCTGACAAATCTCACATTGATTGCATGGGCGATTCTCGATGTCTGGATCCAAGCAATTGACGGCCTTGGCAATCAATCGCGCTGTTGTCGTCTTACCGGTGCCTCGTGGCCCCGCCAGCAGATAAGCGTGATGGACGCGCCCGGTATGCAAGGCGTGGCGCAGAGTGCGCACGATGTGCTCCTGCCCCACGACATCATCAAAGGTTTGCGGTCGCCATTTGCGGTATAAAGCCTGTGCCATAATGCCTCCTGATCATAGCTAGTCTATCACGGATAGCACGGATCGCAAATGTAAATGGGCTACATTTCGCTTCTAGAAGAACGGCGCCGGCCACGAGTGATAGTCCCGTTGGCGTAGCAGGGGAATCCACTTTATCTGCGAGGATGATTTAGAGGGGGGGGATGCAAAAAGAAAATCGAGAGCACAGGTATGCTCTCGACGGTCAAAGACATCTTGGCGGAGGGAAGGACAACCATTTTGTGGCATGCAAAAGGCCGGGGGTTGTCCCAGTACCCCCGGCCTCATCAGAAGGAGGAGAATCATTTTGCTTTGTTGTGGGCCCCGAACCCACTATCTTGATTATAACCACGGCTTTTATTTTATACTTGACGCGAATCTGACGCTTTTCTTACGATGTGAAAGATAAGGTAAAATTCATCAAAACCACGTGAGCGTCAATCAGATAGATTTCGAGGGGAAATGGCGAATCTACCCATAAAAGAAGGCCGGGGTGTCCCATTAACCCCGGCCTCATCAGAAGGAGGAGAATCATTTTGCTTTGTTGTGGGCCCCGATTCCCACTACGCTACTACTATATCGCATCATACTATTTTCTGCTTGACGCGAATCTGACGCCTTTCTTACACAATTTTTACGGTAAGATAAATCTGGAGAATCTTCCTCAACGAAGCGCCAACGCGATCTTTTGACTTTTCACCCTGCTGTGGCAAAATCTGGCTAATGATGCCCAAGCTATATCATAGACCAGAAGACAACCGGAGGTAACGGAATGAGAGAGGATCTTTCGCGCTTGATGGCCGAGCGCAATTTGGACGCTATCGTGGTCAGCGACAAGGTGCACGGCAACCCACCGCTCACTTATCTGACGAAGGGCGCCGGTCTCACGCAAGCGTTGATTATTCAAAAGCGTGGGGCAGCTCCGCAGGCGATCATCAATCCGATGGAGCGCGAGGAAGCCGCCGTCCTGGGGTATCCGCTGACGTTAAGCTCCCGCTATAAGTATCACGACTTACTCCGAGAGCACGACGGCGATGCCCTGCGTGCGACGGTCGCCTACTACGCCCGCATCTTCGAGGATCTGGGCGTCCAGGGCCGGGTGGGTTTCTACGGGCTGGCGGATCAAGGTCAGGCTTACGCGCTGCTCACAGCGTTGGAAGAGAGCCTGTCTGAGATTCACGTCGTGGCGGAGTTCCAAGACGATCTGATCAGCGCGGCGCGGACGACGAAGGACACCGCCGAGGTCGCGCGCATCCGCGAGATGGGCCGGCGCACGGCGGAGATCGTCCGGCAGACGGAGGCCTTCCTGCGCGAGCACGCGGTCGATGACGAGGAGCGACTCCGCCGCACCGACGGCGAGATCCTCACCGTGGGGGATGTCCACGCCCACATCCGCCGCCTGGTCGCGCTCCAAGGACTGGAAGACCCAGAGGGTTTTATCTTCGCCACCGGGCGCGACAGCGGCATCCCGCACAGTAAGGGCGCGCTGGAAACGCCAATGCACCTGGGCGAGAGCATCGTCTTTGATATTTTCCCCTGCGAGGCGGGCGGCGGCTATTTCTTCGATATGACGCGCACCTTCTGCTTGGGCTACGCGCCGGACAAGCTCCAGCGCCTCTACGATGATGTGTTCGCCTGCACGCGCCACATCATCGCCAACTTGAAGGTCGACACGCCCACGCGCCGCTATCAGCAGATGACGTGCGCCTTCTTCCGCGAGCGCGGGTATGCCACCGTCGAGGAGGATGCCTCGGCGCTCTCCGGCTACATCCACAGCTTGGGTCACGGCGTCGGTCTGGAGCTGCACGAGACGCCGATGTTCCGCGACACGCCGGACAACACGGCCCAGATCGCGCCGGGCCACGTCTTCACGGTCGAGCCGGGCCTCTATTATCCCGACAAGGGGATGGGCTGTCGCATCGAGGACGTCATCTACGTCGACCCGGACGGCAACTTTCAGAATCTCACCGATTATCCCTATCAATTAGTCATTCCGATGGCATAAATCAATCGCTGGATCTAGCGATCCAGCTAAAGCAGGCAACAGGAGCAAAGCTCATGGCGATCCGAATTTTAGGCATCGAGACCTCATGTGATGAGACGGCGGCGGCGGTAGTGGAGGAGGGACGACACATCCTCTCCAACGTCATCGCCTCGCAGGTGGAGTTGCACGCCGAGTACGGCGGCGTCTACCCGGAGATGGCCTCCCGCGAGCATATCAAGGCCATCATCCCGGTGACGGAGCAGGCGCTGGAGGAGGCCCACGTCGGCTGGGGCGATCTCACCGCCATCGCCGTCACCTACGGGCCGGGCTTGCCCGGATCGCTGCTGGTGGGGCTGAATTTCGCGAAGGGCGCGGCCCTAGGCAACGAGTTGCCCGGCCATGATCTGCCGCTGATCCCCGTCAATCACCTGGAGGGGCATCTTTACGCGCATTGGCTGCACACTGAGGCCGATGGCGGATCGAACGAGGAGTTGGCTTTCCCCCTGCTCGTGCTCATCGTCTCCGGCGGCCATACGGAGTTGGTGATCGCGCACGATCACGGCGCCTACGAGCGCCTGGGTGGGACGTTGGACGACGCGGCGGGCGAGGCCTTCGATAAGGTCGCGCGGATGTTGGAGTTGGGCTATCCCGGCGGGCCGGCCATCGAGGCGGCGGCGAAGGAGGGGCAGGCCTACACCTTCGATCTGCCGCGCGCGTGGTTGCCCGGCACCTACGATTTCAGCTTCAGCGGCTTGAAGACCGCCGTGCTGCGCCAACTTCGCCCCT
>JAAAOZ010000504.1 GCA_009908585.1 Chloroflexota bacterium | reverse complement strand
AGGACACCAGCGCCTGACCGGTCGCGCCGCCATCATCGATGATGTAGACTTTGACCGGCTTGCCGGGTTGCATAGTCTCCAAGCGCTTGTGATCCATCCGATCAACTTCGTTCGGATGAACCTTGGCGTCGCTTTTGCCGCCAATATCGACTAAGATGGATTTTGTATCGGCATTGACGATCATGCCTTCGACAATATCCCCGCGTCGATATTGATTCTCCTCCATGTACTGATCTAGCAGGGAGGCCATGACATCCTGGTTGGATTCGGCCTCAGTTGTGGAACCTTTCATTAAAGAATTCTCTCCTCATAAGAAAAATTTCGCCTCCAATAAGTATCCGTCACCCAAAAACAACTCCGTCAAAGACTCATCATCTTATTGTGGCGTTGCTATCTATATTATAAGCGTCTTTCGCGTGGGGGCAATCTGATTTTTTAGCGGCGCAGGGATTTAGCGTCTCAGCGTTTTAGCGGCCCGGTGATTGGACTGGACAGAAATCCAAATTCTTCTATACTCTCTTTTACCCTATACGATGTTGTTAGATAACGCGGTCAAAATCTTAACGCAAGGGCGCAAAGACGCCAAGTTTTTGACGATTTGACTAAGTGGCTAAAAGACTATCTAGCTATCTTTTGAGGAGAGGGACTATGGTTAAGAAAAATTTTCCCGGACGCGGTAAGGTCGCGATGGTCCGCACCCGCCCGGAGAGTGTGTTAGACGATTACGCGCGCTTGATGGAGCTGGTCGGCTATCGGGAGGTTTTGCCGCCCGATTTGACGACGCTACTCAAGATCAACATCTCCTGGCAGACGTGGTATCCCGCGTGCTCGACGACGCCGTGGCAATTAGAGGGCGTGATCCGCACGTTACAGGGCGATGATTATGATTTGGTCGGCGTGCACAACGATACCGTCGTCGTCGATACCGGCGATGGCGAATCCAACAACAAGCAACGCTACGTCACCGATAAGTACGGCGTGCCCTGCACTTACATCTACAAGCCGGAGACGAAGTGGGTCCGCTATGAGCCGGAGGATTGGTCCTATCTGGTATTGGATGAGATTTACCCGGAAGGCGTCTACATCCCGGAGGTGTTGATCGGGCGCAACATCGTGCAGTTGCCCACGATCAAGTCGCACGTCTTTACGACGATCACCGGCGCGATGAAGAACGCCTTTGGCGGATTGTTGGGCCGCAAGCGTCACTGGACGCACAGCCAGATTCACGAGACGGTGGTGGATCTGTTGGCGATCCAGCACGAGATTCATCCGGGGCTGTTGGCCGTGATGGATGGCACCTTCGCCGGCGATGGGCCTGGCCCGCGCGCGATGCACTGGCACGAGAAGAATGTCCTCCTGGCCTCGGCGGATCAGGTCGCCATCGATGCGACCTCCGCGATGTTGCAGGGCTTCGATCCGATGGCATTGCCCTTTATTCGATTCGCGCACGAGCTGGGCTTGGGCGCGGGCGACCCGCGCGAGATCGAGTTCGTGGGGGATGAGGATGTCGCCGAGGAGCGCTGGGATTTCCACGTCGATGACACCTTCGCCAGTCGCGGCCAGAAGATGATCTATCACGGCGCGCTCAAACCCTTCGAGACGCTCTTGCTCCGCAGTCCCATCGTGCCGTGGTCCTACTTCGCCAGCAACTTCTACCACAACGTCTATTGGTACCCCGTCGTCGGACGGCGGCGCGTCGAAGCGGCGCTGGAGACGCCGTGGGGCCAGCTTTTCTGTGAGTACGGCGCGGATGCGGGCTTAGAAGGCGCGGTGCTCCCCACCGTTGAGAAGAAGACCGTCGCGCAGGGCTTAGGCTTCTTGGCGGGCGGCGTCGCGGCCCTTGGCGGTCTCGCCGCGCTGGTGCATCAGGTGTCGCCGCAGGACTAGGACGGTTCACAGGCCCGGAGGATTGTCAAAATCCTGGTGTCTCGAAGCAGATCGACCGGGAAAATGGCTGGCTCTTCAGGAATTCGCCGGATGCAATCATACCATCCCCACCCACAACCCATTAACGACGCGAAAAAGGTCTGTAATCCCCACAAACACGCAATTCTTGGCTACTTTTAGGGATGCTGAGGGGGTTGCCCGGCAAAATCCAAAAGACCCAAATGGCTTTAGTTGCGCCAGAGTGTCCTTGGCCAAGTTCAAGGCAAACGAAGTTGGGGTTGATGTGGGTGATAAATTGTTTGGCGTGCAATCTCGTGCGTCGTGGATACCTCAGAACTGCTTCGTTTGCCCATCCTTCGGGTCTTTTTTAGGCCGGGCCGTGAATTACCCGTCTGAAAACCGAAGTCGGCTGAATGCCGACGCGATTTGTAAGCCTTCAACCCGTCCAGTCGGCACCCAATTGTTTCACTTTCAACACCACTGAGGACGTGGCGCCGAGCATCTGGATTCGCTCACTAGTTCGTTCATTCGCTGATCCGCTAATTCGCTGATCCGCTGATCCGCTTATTCGTCCATTTGAGGTGCTCCATGATAGACATCCTGTTGATCCTGATATTGAGCTTCGCGCCAATGTTGCTCTACGCGGGACTGCTTTGGTGGTTAGATCGCTATGAGAAGGAACCGCTGGCCCTGTTGGCCGCCGCTTTTCTGTGGGGCGCGATCCCCTCGATCATCTTGGCGCTGATCTTGGAGGTCGCGTTGGACGTGCCGGTGGTGGCCTTTAGCCGCTCCGCTTTGATGTATGACCTCTTGGGCGCCTCCGTTGTGGCGCCGCTGGTCGAGGAGGGTGTGAAGGCGTTGGCGCTGCTCGCGCTCCTGCTCTTCCTGCGCCGCGAGATCGACAGCCCGATGGACGGCCTGATCTACGGCGGCATCGTCGGCTTTGGCTTCGCGGCGGTGGAAAATGTCTTCTATCTCTTTGGGGCTTACACGGCGGGCGGTATGGGGGTCACGATGGCGCTGGCGCTGCTGCGCGCGGGCCTCTTCGGCCTGAATCACGCGATGTACACCAGCTTCACCGGCTTAGGGATCGCGCTCTCCTTAGAGGTGCGAAAATGGTGGCTCAAGGTGCTCCTGGTGATCACGGGCTTCGGCTCGGCTGTGGCCTCGCACGCGATCCACAACGCCTTCGCCACCTTCTGGGGCTACGAGACGAATGGCGCGCTTCTGGTCGCCGGCATCGTCGATTAGGCCGGCGTGTTGGTGCTGCTCTTGGTCGCGCTCTGGGCCTTTATCCTGGAGCGTCAACGCATCCGACGGTATGCGCTGGCGTTAGTGCGCGCCGATAAGATTCCGGAGAGCGAGGTTGTGGTGCTCAACTCGGCGCTCTCTCGGGGGATGGCGCGCGGCAAGGCGCTGTTATCCTTGGATGTGCGCCGCTGGCTGCGCTTGGGCCGCTACTATCGCCACGTGAGCGAGGCGGCCTTCGCGTGGCATCGATGGCACGCCGGCGATGCGCGGGCCGAGGAGAACCTGCGCAAGATCGAAGAGAAGGCCGCGCAGTTGCGCGAGGATCTGGCGCTGGATGATGATCTGGAGGCGGGGTAGGGTGTAGCTTTTCTATGGGACGTTGCTTCTCCTACCTAGGATTACGTTGTCAATCCCTTCCCTGTCAAACTGCGGATGAATCTGACGAGGTATCTTCACCGCTCTTTTTTTACGCCTTTGTTTGGAGCTTAGGCTCTATTCCATTCCTCTCACGTACAGCTTGGCCCGACCGCGCC
>JAAAOZ010000216.1 GCA_009908585.1 Chloroflexota bacterium | reverse complement strand
GACCGACAGCATTATTCAACAGCTTAAGTACAAGTTGGACCCGATGCCGGGCGTCTTAGAAGTCGCACCGAAGGTCAACGCCAAGCGGGATAAGGTGCAAGCGAAGGTAGACGTCGAAGTCTCCGCCGGTGTCAATGTACCTGAGCGGGCTGCCCAATTGATGAATGTGGTGCAATCGGTGTTAGTGGACGATCTGGGGTTGCAGGTCTACGGCAAGCCAGAAGTTCGCATCAAGGTCGCGAAGCCTACGGGGAGGCCGCCCGTCATGCAGCCTGAGCCGCGATCTCGGCCCGAGCCTAAGCCTGAGCCGCAACCGCAGCCGGTTGAGCCTGAGCCGACGCCTGAGGAATCTCCAAAGAAGACACCGGATTGGCTTGGTGGGAGTTCTGAGGAGGAGAAGGGAGACGAGCAGGCCGCGTGAACGATTCATCTTCATCTCCCGCAACCGAAGACCCTAAGACCGCAGAGACAACGGCGGCGTCATCGGCAGGGACTGAGCTGACAGCCGATGCGATGTTAGAGGCGTTGATTTTTGCCTCTCCGCAGCCGGTGGCGCCGCAGGCGTTGGCTGCTGTGGTGGAACTCTCCTTGGAGGAGGTCGAGGCGGCGATTAAAGAGCTGGCGGCGCATCTGGCGGATCGCGGCCTGCGCTTGCAGCGCCATCGTGGCCGCTTACAGGTCGTCTCCGCGCCGGAGGCCGCGCCCTACATCGAGGATTTGCTGGGGTTAGATGTGAACCTCAGTCTCTCGCAGGCTGCGCTGGAGACCCTGGCGATTATCTCCTACGCGCAGCCCGTCACCCGCCCGCAGATCGAGTCCATTCGCGGCGTCAGCTCCGACAGTGTGCTTCGGACGCTGTTGTTAGCCGGTCTCATCGAAAAGCAGGGGCGCGCCGATAGCTTGGGGCGCCCCATCCTCTACGGCACCACCTTTGAATTCTTGCAGCAGTTTGGGCTGAACAGCCCCGACGATCTGCCTCCCTTGAAAGATAAGATCAAGAAGGAAAAGGGGAAAGAGGACGAGAAATGTGAGGAGCGGGAAGAGTCGGCGGATACGTCGGATGCCTAGGGTAGTTCCAGAAATTAAAACCTCCCAAACCTGCTGCTTTTTTCTCAGAAGACTATCTGTTTTTGGGAGATTTATTTTCTTGGAACGGCCTAGGGCATCTACCGGGAGTGATGTCCCATGGGTGTATCCTGAGGCTCACACCGGGAGTTTTATGAATTGGCGACTGTGGCGATGGCCGATTTGCCTTGTTTTGCTTATCGGGTTGGGATATGGTACGCTCACCCTGGCACAGACTCCCATCAATGCGGTGGGAGTCTACTACATCGGGCCGGAGGATCAGATCGCCGAGGCGATTCGCCTGAACGAACCGTACATCGTCCGCGTGGATCAGCCGGAGTTGGCGCAGGTGTTGGTGCTCAACGACGCCCCTCTCACGCACGAGACGTTGCGCGAATTCGGCAAGGAGGTCAGGGATGGTGATCTTGGCCTGGTGCTATTCGCCGGGCAGACCTTCCCGGAGGATATCGCCGACCTAAACGCGCTCTTAGGCGTGAGTACGTTCGGGATGGCGCGCGACGTGACGCCCAAGGAGTTGCGCGAGGGCGAGGAGTATGATCCGCTCCAGGAGAGCATCAACTGGCGATCCGCGCCGCCCATTCACGCGCGGACGGTCATCTCCAACCCCAACCTGCTGCTGCCAATCGTTACCACCAAGACCAATGAGCCGATCCTGCAACGGTTGCGCGGCCAGGAGGAGCGTCAGGCATTTTTCGTGAGCGGTTGGCTTACCCACGAGAGCAATGCCCCGTGGCTCAATTGGCCCTACTTTCATTACCTCATTTACCGACTCATCTCTGAGGCCGCGCAGACCCCTCGTATCTTCTCCTTCGGCGACTATCCGCGCGCGCCCATCCCGAAAGGGCGGTTGCGCTTAGGTCTGGCTGTGGGATCGGGGGCGCTTCTGGTGATCACCTGGGGTGCTTTTTTCATTGCCCGCCGCTATCTCTTTTTGCATCCCAAGGCCATGACTGCGCTTCGCATCCGCGCGCCTCACTCTGACGAATCTGCTACATCTGCTAAATCCGATGAGGCTTCTGGAGAATCCGTCGAGTTGACAAGCTGGCGCTTTGCGGGTTTCCATCGGCCCCTGGCTGGATTCTTTACCCTGTTTGGGGTCGGCAGCTTGCTGTTTCTCCCGCTGCTGGCCTATCAGGAATTCGCGCTGTCCCGGTGGCTACTTCCGTGGTCTCAGACGCTCCGATTTTGGGAGCAGGTCGTTCGCTGGCTCACGATTGTGGCGATTCTCTTTGATGTGCGCACGGGGACGGCGGCGGTGCGCTACTTCGCCATCACGCGCGTGCGCTGGCCTGAGCGGGCGTTTCGATACTTTCAGGCCTATCTCTGGTGGCAGGTGGTTAGTGGCGCGCTGCAATTGAGCATCATCGGGCTGCTTTCGGCGCTAGTTTTCCCCGACACAGCGTTGGCGCATCTCTCCTTCTACTTCGTCTTCCGCGCGGTGCTGCAATTTCCCGGTTTCCTGCGCATTTTTCACCTCTTCTTTCGCGCCAACCAGCGATTGGATTACGCTCAGATTCTCACGCTTGTGGTGGCCATCAGTCCGCTCGCGATTCAGAGCGCTTTGATCTTAGTCGGGCGGCGATGGGGCGCGCTCAATCCCGTGCTGGGCGATGCGCTGGGCGGCGTCTTGGGCCTGAGCTTGGGAATTTACTTTTCGGAATGGCTCGGCTTCGCGGTGGGGCTGCACTTCTACCGGAAGCTGGGCTACGCGCCGCGTGCGATCTTGCTCCCGGCCTTTGATCGGCGAGTGTTGAATCGACTGTTGGGCTTTGGCGCGCGATTGACGCTCGGCGCGTTAGCCTCGGTCTTAAGCTCGATGGCGCTCGCGCAGATCCTGCCCCCCAATGCGGTTGCGCCCTCGCCGTGGATGCTCCTGCTCGCCTACGAGGTGTTGGCGCAGGGCCTCTACGCCGGCTTGATGCCGGCCATCGCCGAGGCGCACATGCAGGGCTACAGGACGCTCGCGCGCTATTACGCCAGCGAGGGGCTGCACTACGGCTTGTGGGTAGGATTTTATCTCCTGACGCTGATCAGCGCCTTGGGCGAGACGCTCATCCTGCGAGGATTTGGGGAGCCGAGCGAGGATGCTGTTCGCTTGCTGGGGCCGGTGCTGCTCTGGGGCGCGCTGCAAGGCATTCTCTGGTGCGCGGATCGCGTGTGGGAGGCCACCGGCCATCCGCTGCTCGAATCGTTCGTGCAGGTCGGCGCTGAGGCGGTCACCTTGGGATTGGTCGTCGTGTTGATGGTCCCGTGGGGGATTTGGAGTCGCGTGATCGCGATGTTCAGTGTGCTGCTGCTCAAGGGGGTGGTGAGCTGGCTCCTGATCCGGCGATACGTCTGGCGTCCACGCCTCGCATTCTGGCAGACGTGGGTCGCGCCGGCCGGAGCGGGCGTGCTGCTCTACAATCTGCTGCGCACGGTCAACGATCTGTACTTGAGCGCCCTGTCTTTTTCCCCGGCGCGGAGCTATTTCGTCGCGTTGGCCGTGCTGCTGTTCACTCTGCCGACCTACGGCTTTCTCACGGCGCTCTTCGGCGGTTGGGATCCTGGCGGTGTGAAGGAGCTGGAGCGGGCGGTTGCCCTCAGCGGGCC
>JAAAOZ010000487.1 GCA_009908585.1 Chloroflexota bacterium | reverse complement strand
ACTCGTCATCGCGCTTCTCTACACGGGCATGGGCTTTCCGCCGGTGGTCATTGGCCTGTTCGTCTACCTGATGCTGTCGCGGAGCGGCCTGCTGGGCCAACTGGGGACAACGCTCATCCCCGATCTCTTCACCCCCGGCGCAATGGTCATCGCCCAAACGATCATCTCCTTTCCCCTGGTCTCTGGATTTACGATGGCCGCCGTGATGGGGGTTGATCCCAACTTACGCCGGCAGGTGCAAGCGCTTGGCGCCACCCAATGGCAGACGACCTGGGCGATTTTAATTGAGGCCCGAATCGGCGTTATTGTCTCCATCATCGCCGGGTTCGGTAGCATCATCTCCGAAGTCGGTGCGGTGATGATGGTGGGCGGCAACATCGAAGGGAGGACGCGGATGTTAACGACCGCTATTGTATTAGAGACACGCAAAGGGAACTTTGACCTGGCGATGGCCATCGGCGTGATCCTGCTGGCTATTTCGTTCCTGGCGAACGTGGCGATGCTGAGCCTCCAGGGCAGGACGTTTGACGCATGAGCGACTTTATCTATCGCCTACAAAATGTCTCGAAGACCTACGATGAACGGCGCGTGCTGACGGTGGATCATCTCAAGATCCGGCGTGGCGAGATCTTTGGCCTTGTCGGTCCCAGCGGCGCGGGCAAGAGCACCTTGCTGCGTCTACTCAATTTTCTGGAGCCGCCAACTACGGGCCGTATCCGCTTTTTGGATGTCGAATTCAGCGCCGATCAGGAAGTCCCGTTACGATTGCGCCGCCGCGTGACAACGGTATTTCAACGCCCCGTGCTGCTCAATCGCAGCGTCCAATCCAATGTCAATTACGGCCTTAAGATACGCGGTCAATCCACGCAAGATGAAGTTGAAGCGACACTGAAGGAGGTTGGATTGCGTCACCTCGCCCACCAGCGGGCCAAGACATTGTCAGGCGGCGAGGCTCAACGCGTCGCATTGGCGCGGGCTATCGTCCTGCGCCCTGATGTCCTGCTATTGGATGAACCGACGGCTAACTTAGATCCGTACAACGTCGGTCTGATTGAGGAGATCATCCAGCGACGTAATCAAGAGCAGGGCACAACGTTGATCCTGGTAACGCATAATGTCTTTCAGGCCAAACGACTGGCCCAGCGCGTCGCGTTGATCTTAGACGGTTCAATTGTGGAGGTGGCGAATGTAGAGAAATTCTTCGAAGCGCCAGATGATCCGCGCACGGCGGCGTTTGTGCGCGGCGAGATAGTCTACTGATTGAAGAAGCGTCAGTTTCAAGCTAATTTTCATCCAAACTAAACTTCCAAACTAAGGAGGAAGAATCGATGTCTAAGCGAATCATTGCGCTCTTGAGCGCCCTAACCCTATTGATCACACTCTTTGTAGGCTGCGCCGGCCCCGATCCGACCCAAGCCCCTCCCGCCGAAACCGAGGCCACCGAGGCGCCTACGGAGGAATCAGAGACGGACGAAACTCAAAAACTGATCTTAGCCACCACCACCAGCACCGAGAACTCAGGCCTGCTCGCCTATCTCCTGCCCGCCTTCGAGGAGGCGTACAACGCCGAGGTTGAGGTCATCGCCGTAGGCACCGGCCAGGCCCTGGAGATCGGCGAAAAAGGCGACGCCGACGTGTTAATGGTCCACGCCCGCTCCTTGGAGGACGCCTTTATGGAAGCCGGGCACGGTGTACGGCGCGAGGATCTGATGTATAACGACTTCGTCATCGTCGGCCCGCCCGACGATCCGGCCGGCATCGAGGGGATGAGCAAGGCCCCGAAGGCCTTCGCCAAAATCGCTGAAGCAGAAGTGATCTTCATCTCTCGAGGTGACGACTCAGGCACCCACACCAAAGAAAAGGCCATCTGGACCGAAGCCGGCGTTGAACCCACGGGCGATTGGTACGTCTCGGCAGGGCAAGGCATGGGCGCCGTGCTGACCATGGCCGACGAACAGCAGGCCTACACCCTCAGCGACCGCGCCACCTACTTGGCTCGCACGCTGGAGGGTACCGATTTAGTCATTCTGGTCGAGGGCGATCCTATCCTGTTCAATCCCTACGGCGTCATCGCCGTCAACCCAGATAAGAACCCAGATATCAACGCCGAATTGGCAAATCAATTCATCGATTGGCTCATCTCCGTGTCCGCGCAGGAAAAGATCAGTGAATTTGGCACGGAAAAATTCGGTATGCCGCTCTTCACCCCGGATTCAGAACCCTGGCGGGAAGCGAACCAGAGCGGCGGCGGCGAGGCTGCACTCCAGGTCACGGGCAATGTGAACGCCCAAATGGCCTGGGACGAGGAAACGGTCCGCGCGATGGACACCGTCGAGTCCGAGCGCGAGAACAAATCGGGCGAGATGAGCATCTACACCGGCGTCCCGATCAAAGCGCTGTTGGCAGAGGCCGGCGTCGCGGATGACGCCACGACGGTCGTCTTCGTCGCCGAGGACGGCTACACCGCCGAGGCCGATCTGGCCGAGGTGCAAGCCTGCGACGATTGCATCGTCTCCTTCCGCAATCAGGGCGGCTTCAGCATCGTCATGCCCGGCTACAGCGGCAAACTCCAGGTCAAGGGCGTCGTCGAGATCCAGGTCAAGTAGTCATCCTGTGAACGACCCCCTGCTCTTTGTCGGCATAGACGATACCGACACGCTTGAATCGCAGGGCACCGGACACCTGGCCCGGGAGGTCGCAGCGGCATTGGCCGCCGACCTCCCGGTGCTGGTGGGCGTCACGCGCCACCAACTGCTGGTCGATCCGCGCGTGCCCTACACCGCGAAGAACAGCAGCGCCGCCATCGTGCTGGGGCCGAACGGCCACCTCGACCCGGCGGAGGTGATGGCGCGCGTTCGAGAGGTGATGCGCGAGCACTTCAACCCCGGCAGCGATCCCGGCCTCTGCGTCGCCGCGCACGTGCCGGCGGAAGTCACCGCCTTCGGGCGCCGCGTCCAGCGGGATGTGGTGACGCAGGACGAGGCGCGCGCTGTGGCCGCCGCGCACGCCCTCCCCTTGATGGGGCTGGGCGGCACGCAGGATGGCGTCATCGGCGCGCTGGCCGCTGTGGGATTGGCGGCCTGTGGCGACGACGGGCGCTACGTGCTCGTGGGCCGCTCGCGCGAATTGAGCGGCTTGCAGCCCATCGCCGCCGTGCTGGAGGCGGGCATCGCGGCGGTGCGCACGTTGGACGGCCAACCCGTGACCGAGGGCCTGATCCTGACCGACAAGCTGCGTCCCGCCCGGCGCGGCGCGCAGCCCATCGCCTTCGTCGAACGGGTCGATGGCTACTGGCGCCCGCTCAAACTGGACTGATGCACAAATCCTTTGTTCCCAATCTACTGGATCTGCTTCATCCGCTCCATCTGCTGAATGATGACCGACCTAGTTCGCGCCGCCGACGTCACCTACGCTTATCCCCAGCACGGCTACGGCCTGCGCGCAACCTCGCTGACGGCGCAAGCGGGCGAGATCGTCCACATCGCCGGGCCATCGGGAAGCGGTAAATCGACGTTCGCCCGCTGCCTGAGCGGGCTGATCCCCCATCTCTACCGGGGCGATCTCGGCGGCGAGGTGCGCCTCGACGGCCTCCGCACGAGCGAGACGCCGCTGTGGCAATTGGCCGAGCGCGCGGGCCTGGTCTTCCAGACGCCCGCCGCGCAGATGCTGACGGTGACGGCGGAGGAGG
>JAAAOZ010000343.1 GCA_009908585.1 Chloroflexota bacterium | reverse complement strand
GGGCGGCGGTTTGCTGTTAGCCATCAACATCGCGATGATCTGGTTCCTGCCGGATAATAACTGGGGCTATCGGCTCTCCTTCTTCTCCGTGGGGATCTGGTGGGCGCTCTTCACCATTCCGTTGTTGCGGCGCGTGCCGGAGCCGCCGGCGAACACCGCCGGCATCGGCGCGGGCGTGAATCCGCTGGAGGCGGGGTTCAAGCGCCTGGGCCAGACCTTCCAGCACATCCGCCGCTACCGCGAACTCTTCAAATTTCTCATCGCCTTCTGGCTTTATAATGATGGCATCGGCACCATTATCAAGATGTCCACCATCTACGGCGCGGAGATCGGCATCGACGCGATGTCCATGGTCGGCGCGCTGCTGCTGACGCAATTCGTGGGCATCCCGTTCTCCCTGCTCTTCGGCAAGTTCGGAAAGAAGATCGGCACCAAGCAGGCCGTGATGTTAGGCCTGGGCTGGTATGCCTTCCTGACGTTGATCGGCTACTTCATGACCTCGGCGTGGCAATTCTGGGCGCTGGCCTTCGGCGTGGGGATGGTCCAGGGCGGCACGCAGGCCCTTAGCCGGAGCTTGTACAGTCAGATGGCGCCCAAGGCCCGTAGCGCGGAGTTCTTCGGCTTCTACGATATTTCCAGCAAGTTCGCCGGGATCGTGGGGCCGCTGCTCTTTGGCATCATCTCCCAGCTCACCGGCGAGAGCCGCTTGAGTATCTTGGCCGTGATGCTCTTCTTCATCGGCGGCATTTTGCTGCTCACCCGCGTGGACGAGGACGAGGGCAAGCGCATCGCCCGCGAGGAAAACCTCCGCGCTGCGGCTGTGGGTGTGATTGATCAGTAGTTCAACGGATTGGGCGGGGTTGCCGATTTGACATTTTTTCGACATTGCATAGAATAGAGGCGAAAGTGATGAGGGGCGGCGCCGCCGCTAATCGCTTGCCAAAATTAAAAAAGATAGTATAATAATTGTTGCGTGCGGGTATAGTTCAGTCGGTAGAACGTCTCCTTGCCAAGGAGAAGGTCAAGGGTTCGAGTCCCTTTGCCCGCTCTTTTCTTTTCGCTATATCTGGCGACGTAGCCAAGTGGTAAGGCAGGGCTCTGCAAAA
Source organism: Chloroflexota bacterium (assembly GCA_009908585.1). Classification (GTDB taxonomy): domain Bacteria; phylum Chloroflexota; class Anaerolineae; order B4-G1; family SLSP01; genus JAAAOZ01. Next base: position 2,585 of record JAAAOZ010000343.1, on the reverse strand, counting down.
GCCTTATTCGTCGGTTCGATTCCGACCGTCGCCTTACTGAAGCCAACACAGACGCGGCGGGCATCTACCATGATGCCCGTTTTCCACATATTGGCAGATCCATCATAAGTAAAACGTGGGGCGGTGGCGGAATCGGCAGACGCCGTGGACTTAAAATCCTCTGCTCGTGAGAGCGTGTGGGTTCGAATCCCACCCGCCCTACTTGACAAGTAGCTCGGCCATCTAGCCGAGCTATTTTGCTTAAGTAGTTCCAGAAATTAAAACCTCCCCAACCTGATGCTTTTCCCTCGAAAAACTCCCCGTTTTTGGGAGACTTATTTTCTTGGAACGGCCTTATAGGGAATTCGAGGCAAATCGATAGGGAACGTCGCTCTCGGCGCCTTAGAGCGTGCTCAACCATCACCAGCCCTCGGTACTGCTTCGTTTGCCCTGATAAACAGGCACTTGCCAGGATTCGTAGGTTATTGTACACTTGAAGTGAAGTTGTATTTTATATCGTCGGGGACAAAAATCGAGCCGACGGTAAGAGTTTCGGTCGCGAAAAATTACAACGTGGCCCACTGTTGGTTAAATCTGACCTAGCGGGTCACCCTATAACTAACTGCCATAGCCTGGTAAAACTAACTTCCCTGATCTTTTGTAGTGACATTGACCATCGTTGCATGCAGCGATGTTACGGCATACGAACATAATCAAATCCGAACCTTCTGTGAAGAAGCGATATACAAAGTAAGATAGGTGTGAGTTTGCGATAACGTACCGTCGATCAATGTGCTGATGTGACACTAATGTGGACTGGATGGAGGAGCGTGTTGTACCTTTCCTTATGTTCAGTTGCAGGGCTACAAGGGATTCAGGATGAGGTCGGGAGCTATTGATCTCTGAAGATGTGATACGTGTTGTGAAACTTAGTGGTCGTTCTATTTTGCATCGCTGAACTCGAAATTTTCTGGAACGACTATATCATTTATCAAATTCCCACAAAGGGGTCTCTTAGGCTGAGAATCTCAGCGGGGGGCTGCTGTTTTTAAGAGCAGCCGGCATCTGCGGCTATGGCAATCGCGGCCATAGCCGCTTGGTTGTTTTGGGAAAGTGAGAAGAAGAAATGGGTGGTAAAGTGACATCGCTGGAAACCCAAAAACGTTCCAGCGACCGGATGAATGTATACATAGATGGAGAGTTTGCTTTTGGGCTGGCGACAGCGTTGGCGATGGATCTGTATGTGGGGACAGAGTTGTCCGATGAGGAAATCGCCACACTTAAACTCGATGACGAGGTGGAGCGCGCGCGTGATAAGGCGCTTAATTACCTGTCGTATCGTCCCCGCAGCGCCCGCGAGGTGCGCGACTATCTGGCGCAGAAGGAATTCTCCACCGCGGCCATCGAGGAGACGCTTGAACGTCTGCGCCGCGTGGATTTGATCGATGACGAGGCCTTCGCACACTACTGGGTCAAGAATCGCTTGAAATTTCGCCCTAAGGGCCGGCGCGCTCTCTCCTACGAGCTACGTCAGAAGGGCATTGATGCGCGCACGATTGACCAATCGTTGGCGGACTATGACGAAGCAGCCGCCATCGAGAAGGCAGCCGCCTCTCACGCCCGTCGATTAAATCATCTCCCGCCGGATGTTTTCAAACGGCGCTTGTATGGACGCCTGGCACGACGCGGGTTCTCCTACGATCTTATCCGGGACATACTCGATACCTGCGCTTTCCCGACATCTAATTCCAGTTCTGAAGAAAGTGAGGCATAGTTGGATGGAAATTCTCTATTACGTGTTGGTCTTGTTGTTAGGTTTGGCAGTGGGCGTTGGGGCCGGATATTGGTATCGGCAAAAGCGCTATGAAGATGAAGTAGGTCGGCTTGAGAATATGCGCGCTCGGCTCCTGGAGGAGGCCGAGAAGCAGAGTCGTAACCTTGTGTTGGATGGTAAGGATAAGGCGCTCAAGCTTCGGCAGGAGGTTGAGGCCGAGTTGGAACGCCGCACGAAGCAGTTGCGGCAGGAGGAAGAACGGCTTCAGCGGCGTCGCGAGCAGTTAGATGGGCGCCAGGAGCAGATTGATCAGCGTGAACAGCGTCTCAATCGGCGCCAGAGCGGGCTGGATAAGCGCGCCAACAAGCTGAAGCGATTGGAGAAAGATCGTCGCGAAGAGTTGGAGCGCATCAGCAACCTTTCGACCGAAGAAGCGCGCGAGATTGTGTTGGAGAAGGTCGCGGAAGAGTCCCGCCAAGATATGGCGCGGGTGATTCGCGAGGAAGAGTTGCGCGCCCGCGAGGAAGCGGATGAGCGTGCACGCGATATCATCATCACCTCGATTCAGCGTCTGGCCTCGGAGCCGGTGGCGGAATTGACTTCCAAGTCCGTGGAGATCCCCTCCGATGATATGAAGGGGCGGATTATCGGGCGCGGAGGCCGCAACATTCGTGTCTTCGAGCAGAAAGCCGGCGTGGATGTGATTGTCGACGATACGCCGGAGATGATTACCATCTCGTCGTTTGATCCCGTCCGCCGTGAGGTGGCCGCACGCGCGATGCACAAGTTGGTCTCCGATGGCCGCATCCATCCGCAGCGGATCGAGAAGATG
>JAAAOZ010000270.1 GCA_009908585.1 Chloroflexota bacterium | reverse complement strand
GGTCTGCCCTTCGACATCGGGCAGGCCAAGGTCGAGCAGAATAATATCGGGGCGCTTCTCGATGGCTAAGCGCAAGCCTGTCTCGCCATCCATAGCGCGGAAGATCCTGAAGCCATGCGGTTCCAATGAGCGGATCATAATGCGCGCATTATCGTCATAATCTTCGATAAGTAAAACGGTTGGTCCTGATGCCATTATTTCGCCCCACTTTTGATGGTTTTTCCCATAGTTGTTGTTCGTCTTTCATTCTCTTTAGGATAGTATTGCTTGACCATCTGAAGCAACTCCAGCACCTGAATCGGCTTGGAGAGATAATCGTCGCACCCGGCGGCGAGGAAACGCTCGCGATCTCCGCGCATCGCTGACGCGGTCAGGGCGATGACGGGAATTTTCTGCAATTCCGTATCGGCTTTGATATGCTTGACGACTTCGATGCCGTCCATTTGAGGCAATCCAATATCCAACAATACCAGTGGGGGGGTCAGTTCGCGGACCATCTCCAGGCCTGTGACACCATTGTCGGCCTCGACCATCTCATAACCGCGCCGTTGCAGCGTCCGGCGCACGAGTCGCCGATTGTGCGGGTTGTCCTCGATGTATAGCACGGTTTTCTGTTCCATTCGTTACTCACTCCTCTCCGTATCAAGGGTCTTTTGGATTTTGCCGGGCAACCCCCTCAGCATCCCTAAAAGTAGCCAAGAATTGCGTGTTTGTGGGGATTACAGACCTTTTTCGCGTCGTTACTGGGTTGTGGGTGGGGATGGTATGATTGCATCCGGCGAATTCCTGAAGAGCCCGTATCAAAAAACAAACCTAGTTCTCGATGGAGCATATTTTATGTCCCTAGGATACCACAAGAACCCCGAAACGACATTAGCATCGTGTGGTAATTGTGTAGCGATTGGGTAGGGTTAACTTTTAGGATATTGTGAAACCTCACCTATGTCAGCTTACCCCGGGTTGATCTTTCACGAGCGTCACCTCATAGATCTGTTTGAGTTGCCGGTAGTGTTGAAGTTCTGGCAATTTGACCGGGCGGGCCTGGATTAGCTCCGCAACTTGGTGGTAGGTCTGATCTTCGATCAGGATCTGGCCGGGGCGCGCGTGTTCTTGCAGGCGCTTGGCCATATTCGCGGTCTGGCCGATGACGGTGTAATCCATCAAGCGATGGGAGCCGATGTTGCCCACGATGACTTCTCCGGTGCAGATGCCGACGCCCAAGCCCAACTCTTCCATATCAGGGATGACATCCATCAGGGCAGTGAAGCGGTCTTGCATCGCCAGGGCGGTGTGGAGCGCGCGTTCCGCGTAATCATCGGAGGGCAGCGGCGCGCCATAGAAGGCCATGATGGCATCCCCTAGATACTTATCCAACGTGCCGTTGTACTCGAAGACCGGCTCCGTCAGGCTGTCGAAGATCTGATTGAGCATATCGGTGACCTGGAAGGCGCTGTGTTGCTCCGAGAAGTTGGTGAAGCCGCGAATATCGGCGAACAAGACGCTGACCTCGCTGGTCACGCCGCCCAAGCGCAGGTTCTGCTCTGGATTGCGCATAATTTCAGAGGCGACATCTTCTGGGATGTAGCGGGTGAGGACGCGCTCCAACAGGATATTCTTCATCTGCAATTCATCGTTGAGGTGCTTGATGCGGAGCAGCGATCGCACGCGCGCTAATAGTTCGACGGAGATGAAGGGTTTGCGCAAGAAGTCATCGGCGCCGGCTTTTAGTCCCTTGATCTTGATCTTGAGATCATCCAACGACGTGACCATCAAAACTGGAATGCCTTGATTTTCACCATTCTCCCGGAGCTTCTTCAGGACGGTCAGCCCATCCATCTTAGGCATGACGACATCCAACAGAATGAGGTCCGGTGAAGCCTCCTCCACGAGCTTGAGGGCTTCCACGCCGTCATTTGCCACGACGAGGTCGTAGCCCTCTGGTTTGAGGATCGACTCCAGCATTCGGACGTTATGTCGATTGTCATCAGCGACTAAAATGAGTGGTTGATCTCTCTTATTTACCATAATCCCGCGTTTGTTTAGCTTTGAATCTGTGTACTTGGATAGTTCCAGTTCATCAGAAAACTGCTCATTGTCTATTATAGCGTAATCGCACCTTGAAGTAAAAACAACTCGAGTTGTTTTTTTACGACATAAAATGGCTCAGAGGGTCGATTTTGCTTTGGGGGTTGGCACCTGAAGAACCCCGCTATTCAGCAGGCGGGGTTCTTCACATCCCAGATGCGCGATCACGACTTATGCTTCTTCGATAAACTGTTCGACGTTTTCCTCGATGTAGGCTTTGGCGGCTTCGATGTTGGGGAGGTGGATGGTGAAGGTACTGCCTTTTCCGACTTCGCTTTCGACGCTGATGTTGCCGCCGTGCATTTCGACCAGGTGGCGCGTGATGGGCAGGCCCAAGCCGGTGCCCTCAGCGCGGCGCGTGTAAGATCCATCGATCTGACGGAAGCGCTCGAAGAGCTTGTCCATATCCTCCTCATTGATGCCAATGCCCTCATCCTCAACCTCGATGTTGACGCCGCCGTTCATTTTGTAGGCTCGAATCGTGACCTCGCCCTCGTCGGTGAATTTGACCGCGTTGGCGACTAAGTTGTTGAGTACCTGCGTCATCCGCACGCTGTCTGCCCAGACGGCGGGGACATCCTCTTCCATATCGATCACCATCTCTACCGGTTTATCTAGGAAGAGGCCGGAGTTGCTGGCCTGGACGCTCTCCAAGAGCATGCCGATTTGCAATTCCTCAAAGTTCAGATTTAAGCGCCCGGCCTCGATTTTCGCCAGATCCAAGATGTCGTTGATCATGCTGAGAAGGTGTTGGCCGTTGAGGTGGATCGATTGCATATCCTCCAAGCTCTCCTGGGGTAGGGTGTCTTCTAAGTCCAAGAGTAGGAGTTGCGTGTAGCCCAGGATGGAGTTGAGGGGCGTGCGCAATTCGTGGCTCATATTGGCCAGGAACTCGCTCTTCATGCGGTCAACCTCGCGCAGCCGGTCGGCCACTTCCTGCGTCTCTTGGAAGAGGCGCGCGTTATCTAACGCGGTGGCGACCTGTCCGGCTAACGTCGTCTGGATGTTGACGTCCTGTTGGGTGAAGCGCCCGACCTCGTCGGATTGGACATCCAAGACGCCCAGGACACGGTCGCCGACGATCATCGGCACGGCCATCTCGGCGCGGGTGTCGGGGAGGTAGGGGTTGGGGAGGAAGTCGGGGGCCTCGCGCACGTCGTTGACGATGACGCCCTCCCGGCTACGGTAAGCGCGCGCCACGAGCGATGTCTTACTCTCGGCAGCGATGCTCCAACCTTCGGCTACCATCTGTTGCCCGGCCTCGCCGGCCCCGGCGGCCAATTTGAGCGACTCGCTTGCCTCATCGATCAGGTAGATGTGGGCGTGATAGAGGTCGAAGTCCTCCTTGGTGAGATCGACAACCTCCTGAAGCAACTCCTCAGGTTCGAGGACGGTCGCGGCGGAGGTGCTCACCTCGGCTACCGTCTGTAGCTCGGCCGCGCGCTGGCGCAACTGCCGCTCCGCCTCTTTCTGCTCGGTGACGTCAATCATAATCGTCGCCAGGTTCTGCGGCGCGCCTTCCTCATCGCGGATGACGAAGACGGTCTGGTCGACCGGAATCAGATAGCCATCGCGATGCTTGAGGCGATTTTCGCCCCGCCAGATGCCCTCTTCCATCGCC
>JAAAOZ010000318.1 GCA_009908585.1 Chloroflexota bacterium | reverse complement strand
GTACACCGCGCGTGATACCGCTGATCCCCAAGCAGCGGCCATCTCGGCGCTGGGGGAGGCGGTCGCAGCCGGCTACGATGCCCTGCGCGACGCCAACGACGCCGTCTGGGCGGAGACCTGGGAGGCCAGCGATATTCTCATCGAAGGGGACGAGGAGGCGGCGCGGGCCGTGCGCTTCAGCCTCTTCCAACTGCTGATCGCCGCGCCGCGCCACGATGAGCACGTCAGCATCGCGGCCAAATCGTTGAGCGGCGAGGGCTACTTCGGCCACGTCTTCTGGGATACGGAGATCTTTATGTTGCCCTTCTTCATCTATACTCAGCCGGAGATCGCGCGCAACATGCTGATGTACCGCTATCACACGTTGGCGGGCGCCCGGCAGAAGGCGGCGGCGCAGGGCTACAAGGGCGCGATGTTCGCCTGGGAAAGCGCGCGCACCGGCCAGGAGACGACCCCGCGCCTGGTGCCCAGCCCCGAGGGCGAGTTGATCCGCATCTGGTGCGGCGATATCGAATTGCACATCACCGCCGACGTGGCCTACGCCATGATCCACTACTGGCGCGTCACCGGCGACGACGCCTTCATGCGCGACTACGGCGCCGAGGTGATCTTGGACACTGCGCGGTTTTGGGCTAGTCGCGCCGAGTGGCACGCTGACGCTGGGCGTTACGAAATCACCGATGTCATCGGCCCCGACGAGTATCACGAGCACGTGGACAACAATGCCTTCACCAATCGTATGGCCGTCTGGCACCTGGAGACGGCGCTGGAGATTCTTGACTGGTTGACGGCGCATCACCCTAAGCGGGCCGAAGCGCTGCGCACAGAGCTGGATCTTTCGGAGACGGCGTTGGCTCACTGGCGGGACGTGATCGCCAAGATGTACATTCCCTATGACAAAGCGACCGGATTGGTTGAGCAATTTGAGGGCTTCTTCGATCTGACCTCGGTGGATCTGGAGGATTATGAGCCACGCGATCAGTCGATGCAGGCGCTGTGGGGCGTCGAAGAGACGCAGGCGTACCAGGTGCTCAAGCAGCCCGACGTACTGATGTTGCATTATCTACTGCCGGACGCTTATCCAGCGGCGGCCATCGACGCAAACTGGGACTACTACACGCCTCGCACCGATCACACCTACGGCTCCTCGCTGGGGCCGGCAATCCAGGCGGCGTTGGTCGCGCGGCACGGGGAGTTGGCGGATGCCTACGAGCACTTCCGGCGCGCCTACCGCACCGACTTGATGGATGATCGCGGCAACGCCGGTCACGGCATCCATGCGGCGGCGGCGGGCGGCGTCTGGCAGGCCGTCGTCTTTGGTTTTGCTGGCGTCCACGTGATGGAGGAAGGGCCGGCGGCGGCCCCCAAATTGCCAGCGCACTGGACGCGCTTGAAGTTCCGCCTGCGCTATCGCGATCAATGGTACGAGTTTGATCTGCGTTAATGCCGTTCGAGACACATCCCCCAAATCTGTTACTTTTTCCTCCCACGGCTATGGGGCCTTAGGGCCACAGGAGGGCCACAGACAGAAAACAGCTTGTTTTTGGGAGATTTATTTTCTTGGAACGGCCTTAATTCTCCCGTTCTTTAACACTCTCTTAAAAAAATTTAACAGACTCTTGACAAACCAACTGTTCTTTCATATAATTGTAAATGGTATATTGATATACCAAAGACCCCTTTCCATTAGTGATAAGTCATTTTCGCCATTGCAAAAAGGCTGGATAAATGACATTATTTAGAGGCTTTTGCTGATGAGGCAAAGCTGGATTAATCGGGATTCCCCAATCCCTCTCTACTATCAAATCAAGCTTCATTTCAAACAACAGATGGAAGCTGGTATGTTACATCCCGGCGATCGTCTGCCCACCGAGATGGAATTGTGCGAGCAATATGACATCAGTCGCTCCCCTGTGCGTCAAGCCTTCACCGATTTGGCGCGCGAAGGCTATGTCTATCGCCGGGCGGGGCTGGGCACCTTTGTTGCTCAGACGGCGCCGGCGCGCCTGGCGGAGCAAATTCGCGTTCAGATATTGTTGCACTATGATGCCCCCTGGATTGATGCTCTCGAAAATGCTGTTTTGCAATGGAACGCCGCGCATCCCGATAAGGAAGTGAACCTCGACCTCCAAATGTGCTCCCTTCCCAACTTTCATCAGGAGCTACAGCGTCGGGTAGCGTTGGGCGATGCGCCAGATATTGTCCCAATGGATTATGTGTGGCTCTTCGATTATGTCCAGGCCGGCTATTTGGCGCCATTTGAGACCACGCAGCCTGGTTCGTTTAATGAATTACTAGATGATTTGGAGCCGCCCGTCGCTGCTCAGAATGTCATAGACGGTGAACTCTACGGTCTGCCCTTTCACGCGGATATCACGGGGTTGTGGTATCGCCACGATTGGTTCGTGGCCGAGGGCCTCGAGCCGCCTAAAACGTGGGAGGCGTGGCTGGCGCTCATCGATCACTTCACTTGCAAAAAAACGAAAAATCGGTTAGGCTATCAGTATGCCACGGCCTTCCCCGTTGGCTCGAAGGCTGGCGAAGTGACGGTCAATTTTTTGTTTCCCTTCCTGTGGAGCGCTGGCGCGACGCTGGACGACAAACAGACGATTGAACTGACGAGTCCGACGGTCTACAAAGCGTTGCGCTTTTTACGCAAGATCACCTTAGATCCTGATCGACGCGCCTGCTTGCCAACGGATATGGGAGAGATGGGGTGGTGGCAGATCCCTCGATTATTGGCGGAGGGGCGCGTCCCAATGTTATTAGGCGGCACCTATGAATTGCCCTTTATCCGCCAGAAGAGCCAATGGCAAAGCGTTGAGCAACTCACTCGTCATCTGAAATTTATCTCAATTCCTCAACCAAGTGTGGACGACTCTCCTGTTGGTTCTTTGGGCGGGACGAGTTGGACGGTTCTTCAGCAATCACCTGTTGCAGACATCAGCCACGAGTTGCTCAAACTCACCGTCGCGCCCGAGATCTTATACCGTTTTTGCGAGGAAAACTTGCAAATTTCACCGTATCACTCTGTCAATCAAAAGCTGATGGATATGTCTTATCCTTGGTTTATGATGATTATCCCGTTATTAGCCACGGCGCGTCTCCGCCCGTTGGTGCGTAATTATCCCCAAATGTCTCGTTTCCTGCAAGAGATGTTCTTTCAGGTGTTATGGAAAGGATCGCCTTTGGAAGAGACGGTCGAAAGAACGGCGCGCTCTTTAGCTTTGTTGTGAACAGGCTATCGATAACGACGTAGAAGCGATTTGTTTTAGTTATCAAAGCCCTGTAAAATAATAATGGGTTGAGTTTCTTTAGCAGATACAGAATTCCAAAAGGAGGTGGTGTCTATCGGATAGCCGAGTAATCTTATAGATGTTACAAGTTGTTTGTTTTTCACTTTCAAAAATCTTTACGGAGGAGATAAAATGAGGAAGACGTTGTTTGTATTGCTAAGCGTCCTGACCGTGTTCTCCCTGCTGTTGACGGCATGTGGCGGCGGCGCGACGGAGGAGCCGACTGAGGCCCCGACGGAAGAGGTCACGGAGGAGGCTGAACCGGAAGAGACCGAAGAGGCCGAGCCGGAAGAGACCGAAGAGGCTGAACCGGAAGAGACCGAAGAGGCCGAGCCGGAACCGACCTCGGAGTATAATCAGTCCCCGATGTTGGATGATATGGATCTGCCGCCCGTTGATGAGCGGCTGCC
>JAAAOZ010000254.1 GCA_009908585.1 Chloroflexota bacterium | reverse complement strand
AATAAGGAACATTTTTGATGATGGCTCGTCCACGTTAGGACATATCCATTGCAAAAAGGGAGGTGATTAAGAGCAAAAATGAACAACTGGAAGACGTTTCAAATCTTAATCTAACAAATTACCAAGAAGGAGGAGTACAATGAAACGCACGTCCCTATTTGCGTTACTGTCCTTTGTCGTGGTGCTGAGCCTGATGTTGAGCGCCTGCGGAACGCCGACGCCCGAACCGACGGAAGCGCCGACGGAAGAGGTTACCGAAGAGGCAACCGAGGAAGCCACGGAGGAACCAACAGAGGAAGCGACGGAAGAACCAACTGAAGAAGCTACCGAAGAGCCAGCCGAAGCCAAGCCGCTCTGGACCCCAGAGTTGAAGCAGGCATTCGCGGCCGCCATCGACCGTGAGGTCTTGGTGGACCGGGTCTTCGAGGGCCGCAACATCCCGGCCTACCACATGGTCCCGCCGGGTTACCCCTACGCCACGGAGCCGTTCTTGGATAAGTACGGCACCCGTGACCTGAACATGGCCATCGACCTGCTGGAAGGCATGGGCTACACGGAAGAAGAACCGTTTGAGTTCGACTTCTGGTATCCGCCGGAGCACTACGGCACCACCACGGCAGATGTCGTCCAGGTGCTAAAAGAACAGCTCGAGGAAACCGGCCTGATGCAGGTCAACCTCAAGAGCCAGAACTGGGCCGAGTACGTCGATAGCTTCGTCGAGGGCAATGCCTATCCCGTCTTCATCCTGGGTTGGTTCCCCGACTTCGCCGATCCCGACAACTGGCTGACCCCCTTCGCGTCCTGTGTGCAATCGCCCGATAACGGCGTGAACTACTGCGACGAGAAGATGGATGATCTGCTTCAGCGCGGCGCTGCGTCCTCGGACCCCGCCGAGCGCGAGGAGATCTACGCGGAGCTGGGCGAATACTACGCCGAGCAGGCGCCCACGCTGCCGCTCTTCTGGGAGCCAGAGTTCGTCACCTTCCGTGACGGCGTCGAAGGCGTCAAGATCGGCGCGCCCTTCGAGTTCAGCTACAACGTGTTGAGCTTCACCGATGACGCGACGCCCGCGTCCGGCAACGCCGACACGATCATCATCGGCACCACCGATGAGGTGAACAGCCTCGACGCGCAGGATGCCTACTCCACGCACGACTGGGAGATCATCCGCAACACCGGCACGCCCCTGCTCAAGTACGAGCCGGGCACGGCCACGTTGGTCCCGGCCGCCGCCGCGGACTTCCCCGAAGTCAGCGAGGACGGCATGAGCTTCACCTTCACGTTGCGCGATGACCTGGCATTTGCCGATGGCACGCCCGTCAACTCCGCCGATTACGTCCGCTCCTGGGAGCGCTTCGGTCTGGAAGGGCAGGTCTCCGGCTTGGTGCAGGCGTACGTCGAGAGCGTGGAAGCGCCCGACGAAAGCACCGTGGTCTACAACCTGAACGATTCCTACGGCTTCTTCGAGGCCCTGGCCGCGACCGCCCCCTTCGTCCCCCTCCACCCCGAAACCTTCCCCACCGACGAAATCGTCCAGTACCCCGAGAAGTTGGACGGCATTGGCCCGTATCGCATGACCAACTACGTGCCTGGGGAACAGATGGTCCTCGAGGCCAACCCAGAGTACTACGGCGACGATGCTCCGATTATTCCTAACGTCATCGTCCGCTACTTCGCGGACCCGACGACGATGAGCAACGCCATCGAGACCGGCGAGATCGACATCGCCTGGCGGACGTTAGGCCCCGTCGAGGCCATCCGCTTGCAGGATGTCGAGGGCTTGACCGTCGAGAAGATCAACGCGCCCGCCCTCCGCTACCTCGTCTTCAACCACAACTACATGACCGGCGGCGAATAGGTCTTACCTGACGCTACCCTAAGTTAGCAACCAGGGGCGGGGGGAGACTTCACCTCCTCCGCCCCTGTCTTTTTATCATCGCACTTAAACGATCAAGTTTCATCTGGGGAAAATAGACCTGACTGGGATTGTCGAAGAGAAAGAAAATAATTCGGTAAGCTTATCGCCTCGTCGCCAACGGTTGAAACCGCTGGCTGATACTGGGAAGTGCAAAGTTGGCACGTGCCAACCAGAATCGCACTAGGGCCGTTTCAAGAAAATAAGTCTCCCAAAAACGGGGAGTTTTCAGAGGGAAAAACATCAGGTTTGGAAGGTTTTAAATTTCTGGAACTACCTAGAACAACTCGTACAACCCGTTTTTAACGGGTTTCGGGTATCAGACGATGAATTCATTCATCGGTCCCAGGTAATTGCAATACCCGAATGAATTTTTAAGGGCCATAAAACCTGACAGGTCTGGATAAGCCCCCAGAAAACCAAAGCTTATGATTAAACTTATGATTAAAATGGAGAATGACTATGTCCGCATCATTTCGTAATTTTATCATCACCCGGATCTTGCTCACCATCCCCATGATCCTGATCCTGGTCACGATGGTCTTTCTCGTTATGCGCGTGCTGCCGGGCGATCCGATTCGCTCACAGCTCGGCCCCAAGGTCAGCGAGGAGCAAGCCGCCGCCATTCGCGAGCGGCTGGGATTAAATCGACCGCTCTATGTGCAGTACTTCGATTTCCTGTGGCGCATGGTTCGGTTGGATTTTGGCAACGCGCTGACCCAGGGCGAGCGCCCGATCAAAGACGAATTGGGCGAACGCCTGCCCGCCACCATCGAACTGACGGTGCCCGCGATGGCCTTCACCGCCATCTTCGGCATCCTCAGCGGGGCTTTCGCCGCCAAAAATCGCAAGAAACCCATCGACTACGGCATCCGGATGTTCAGCATCATCATCTACGCGATCCCCGTCTTCTTTATGGGATTGCTCTTCCAAATTATCTTCTCCGTTCGGCTCCCGCTGCTTCCCTTGGCCGGACGGATGGACACGCTGCTGTTGCGAGATTTCCAGCCGATCACCAACTTCTATTTCATCGACGCTCTTCTACAGCAGGACTGGGCCGCGCTGCGATCCCTCGCCCTACACCTGATTATGCCATCGGTGACGTTGGGCCTGATCCTGACCGGCCCGTTCATCCGCCTGACCCGCGTCAACATGATCGAGACGCTCCAGGCCGACTTCATCACCGCCGGGCGCGCGCGCGGGCTGCCGGAGAATAAATTGGTCTACCGGCACGCACTGCGCAACACCTTCATCCCCATTTTGACGCTGATCGGGCTGCAATTCGCCCTGCTGCTGGCGGGCGCCGTGCTCACAGAGACGACCTTCTCCTGGCCGGGGATGGGCCGCTATCTGGTCAAGCGCATCGAATTGCGCGATTACAACGCCGTACAGTCCGTCATCGCCGTCTTCGCTATGTTCGTCGGCGGCATTAGTGTCCTGGTCGATATACTCTACGCCTTCGTCGACCCCCGGATCCGCTACTAGGAGGTATCGCTATGTCAGAACGCATACAAGAAACAACACCGGACGCCGACAGCGTCGACGTCCCGGAGTGGCAACTGGAATTAGACCGCGTCGGCCTGGCGCGACGCTTGTTGATCGCGCGCAAATGGTACGGCGGCGACTGGTGGTTCGTCCTCCTCAGCGCCATCCTCCTGCTCTTCATCATCATCGTCGGCATCTTCCCGCAATGGTTCGCGCCCTACGATCCTCGCGCTGAGGTTGGGCCGTCGCTGCTGGCGCCGGGCCAGCCGCCCTCGGAGTACGTGCTGGTGGCGCCCATCGCGGCCAACGT
>JAAAOZ010000001.1 GCA_009908585.1 Chloroflexota bacterium | reverse complement strand
GGGTGTCTAGGCGGCGGGGGACGGATCTCATCATGGCGCGGGGCCCGAATCAGGCCCCACCAAGACGCCGAATATATGTCCGCGAACCGTATCCCTCATCAGGTTGACAGACCGGAGGCGTCCATATATGTCCTGGCTTTTCGCTTTCTGGTTTTTCGGTCACCCAATCTCGTCGACCGCTCTAAACCAGTTAGGCAGGTGACGAGGCAATCTTAGCAGACGATCTTTATCACGCTCTGCTATGTTTGCTGACTCTACTGTCTCGATGAACCGGGCATACTGCTCTTTCAATTTGGCGGATATTTCATCAAGTCGAAATTGGCGCCAATTAGAAATTTCTTCGGCGCGGCAACGTACCGAGTGTTTCATCAACTCATGGTAGTCCAACCGCAGCGGGTTTTGTCCTTTACACTCCGCGCATTGACATCCAAAAAACTCCTCGTCAATCCGCCAAAGTTGGTACGCATCCTCTTGCGAAACATATCTATGCAGGGCAGGCGAGTAATAACGTGCAGGGGCTGGACCAGAGCTTGGCAGCTCGACCCACTTACGGTGCTCACCAAAGCCAATACCATGGCAACTCCCATTCAGGCCGACCTTAGACGCGATAACGCTGAAGAACCCACCATAAAGTGCAAATACTGATATCTCTGATGCTGAGGCTGCGCGAATCCCCCGTAGATACCCGGCAAGGTCTGCAGGGTCAGTAGTCAGCTCATGCAAATCATTTACCCAGAGCCCAATCCTCTCCTCACTGATGGACTCAATTGCGTCAGGGAGTGCATCTGCTGATTTGACCGCCACAACGCGAAGGCACTCAGAGTCACTCCCGACCGCCTCCTTCGTTAGTTCAAAGAACCGCTGCGAACGCTCCCACCAGGGATCTTCAACACCGGATGCCATAAAGTATGGCGCGATAATGTATTTGGGAGTTTTGGCATCTTGTGGAAGGATTCTTTCACCAAGCCTCTCCGCATACTTTTGGAATTTCGCGTCTACCTCGGTATACCCTAAATTGAACTCTACCCACTTTTTGGCGATACCGGCCAGGCGCTTGTCGTCGAAATCGTTTGGGGATGGATCACTTGCCTGGACAAGCCCCTCATCCTCCAAGAGCTCCGATAGCATTAAATGAGATTTCTTCGGCTTTCTTTCCGAACCTCTCAACGCTTGTTGATACAAGGGGAAACGTGGATCGATAACATAATCAGGCGCAGACTCCCTCGCCGATAAACTAAGGACAAATCCGCCGGTACCATCCTTCTGAAATGCGGCGACTGTAGCGGGAACTATAACGCCGTCAATTATCTGGGATAACTCGACAATGGTGTGCTGGTCGGTTGCGCCATACGTTAAATAGTGTGAAAACCCTCTGTCAAACATGGGCCACCTCTTCGAAAGCACTCGTCCTTTGGCGCAGTTTGGCAATCAGCCGAGCCCTAAGCCGCTGATCGACAGGGCCCAGCGCGGACGGGGAAAGCAATGCCTTGAGAGAATGAGGCCGGAGATAGTAGACACCCACGCCCATCATCTGCGCATACTCCAAAGCCAGTGGGGTGGGAAGGGTGGCAGTAACCGCATAGCTCCGATCAAACGCCAAAGCATTTCTTGAGGCCTGCTCGATTGCCTTAAAATTATTCTCAAGCTTCAACTCGTAAGCAACCGTTCGGTTGGATTTGGTCAAAACCGCGAGGTCAATGCGGCGCCCTAACCAGGGGAATTCAGTTGACAGCGCAGTCTCTTCATGGATTCTTCGCGCCTTCTGGAGGAAATGCAGAAGCGGCTCGAGCATATCTGTCTCTCGACGGAAGCTAGTCATCTCTGAGCTGTTCATTGACCAGAACCTCCGCATTACCAAGCAAATGCTGCGATGTCACGTAAACAGCATATCCAATAACAGCAACGACAGCAGAAACTGCACCAACCCAGTAACTAGCAGATATAATCCACGCAATGGTCAGGCATTCAAAATAACCCAACAATGCAGCGACTATTCCGAACAGCAGACCCACACTTGCAAATAGCAACAATTGAACTACATAGAGCATTGCCGAGAAGTATAGGCGCACTCTCTTGCGCTTTTTGACAATTCGCAAATACTGTTTTGCGGGGCCCTTTAGGGCAGCCGGGTCTCCTACCACTTTCGTGGGGTCAAACTTCCCCTTTGAATCCAACAATTCGTCAATTTCATTTTGCAGGACTATTAGCTTTTCAGAGGCTAACTCGTCCAGCCCAGCCTCCATGATGGAGACCCTTTCATGCCACTTACTGTGTGTCTCGGCTTTGTGTCCGGACAACTTCCATATCGCCGGGATCAAGGGAACGGCTGCCGCAAGAGCAACACTTACGAGACGCCAATCAACGCCAGTAGATGTCACAGCACTTCGTCTTTGATTAGGGATTTCTCTGTGTATTTAGGATATTTCTGGTAAACATACCGAATTAGCTGGCGGAGAGGTAACGCCCCGAATCGTTCCTTAAAACGTGAAATCGTCACCTCTGTATCCATGGGCAACTCGGAGATCAAGGCTTTATAGTATTTTTGTCCTCGGGCGGTGAGCTTAAAATCTCGTGTTGCATAAGGATCAACTGGCTCACCTATAACTTCGGATGCCTCCCAGCTATCTTCGGTTGTTGAGGAATAACTTGACGAATCCTCAAGAAGACCCGCTGAAGCTAGCACCTCTAGCATTTGATAGATTTTCGCGGAAAAAGGCCCAAAATTATGGGCGCTAAAGCCCATATCTTCTTCAAGGAGTTTTGCTAGATCGGTTTCTTTCTCAATCAAAAAGAGCAGCTTCTCTAGGCGAGTCACTCCTTTCAGTTGATTCGAAAGAGAGGGAACGGAGCTAGGGGACCCCAACAAGAGCACAATGGCATCATCTACCTCGAGGTTCGCAACCTTAGCAGCGCCACCATTACCAGCAATCTCACTCATGTCTCTACTCTCCGTCCCCAACACATGCACAAATCCAACATTTCAGACTGAGACGTAACTCCGGGATCCTCTCCAGCAATGGGCGAATTTACCAACCGTACAAAGTTAGCCTAGGGTAAAGGAGTTGGTCAAGCGGGCAAGAGAATAGTTGCCGACTGCACGCTGGCATTTCGGGGTCCAAATCGCTATCTAATAGTCAAACGGAGAGAGCCTGGATAGCCGGTAGCTCCTTTCCTTCCACGTATTCTAGGAAAGCACCCCCGGCGGTCGAGATGTAATCGATCCGATCCGCCACATGAAACTTCTCGATCGCCGCGATCGTGTCGCCACCGCCAGCGAGCGTGAAGCCCTTGCATGCGGCCACGGCATGCGCAATGGCCTGGGTGCCGGAATGAAATGCCTCGAATTCGAACACGCCCACGGGCCCGTTCCAGATCACCGTGCCGGCCTGGCGGACGATGGCGGCGAGTTTGCCGGCGGATTCGGGGCCGATGTCGAGGATCATTTCGTCCTTGCGCACGCGGCCGACGGATCGAAGCGTGGCGTGGGCGTCTTCGTGGAAGCGCTCGGCGGTCAGCACGTCGGTGGGTAGCGGGATGGCCGCGCCTTTGTCCTCAGCGCGCTTGATCAGGTCTTTCGCGGTGTCGACCAGGTCCTTTTCATACAGGGAGCCGCCGACGTCGTAGCCGGCGGCGACCAGGAAGGTGTTGGCGATGCCGCCGCCGACGATGAGCTGGTCGACCTTGTCGATCAGGGCCTCGAGGACGGTGAG
>JAAAOZ010000322.1 GCA_009908585.1 Chloroflexota bacterium | reverse complement strand
AGCCTGCCGGCAGCCGCCGCCCCCATCTGCGCCGCGGCCTTCGCACGCTACCGCGCCCGTCGTGCTCGCCAAACCGGCAACGACATTGCAGCCATGCCACTGCCCGACTTCTTCATCGGTGCTCACGCGCAGATCATCAACGCAAAGCTTGCCACCGCCGATACGGATCGGTATCTGACCTACTTTCCCGAAGTCACGCTGATCACGCCAAACAGATAAACAGGCGTGACAATTCGGATTCGATCGTTGTCGTACGCTCGCTCCGGCACGGCTGACTTCAAAGCCATTCAGCCAGGGCGCTGATCGGGTTCAAGCATCTTTCGATATACATGAATCAGTTTCAGGCGTTGGCCCGGAACCATTTCTTGCGCATCCCCAGAAGGTTTGATGTGATGCCGATCAGTGGCTCCGGCGGGAAGAGCGGCGTGAACAAAAATGCCATCAGACCAGCGCCGATTCGCTTTTTACCCGCCTTATTCTCCACCCGTTCGTCGCGAGGCGTAGTCAGGTCCTGCAGATGGGGCGTTTTGCTACCGTGCGCGCCGGAGGCGTACTCGCCTGTCCGGTGAGGATGCGCGACCGAGCGAAACGCCGCAGATGCAGGGACTGGCGGCGCCGCAGTAGAGCGGGTGGTGAATAAGGCGGGTCTATGCCGCCGATAATAGGCACCGCATCCGCGGCAAACCCGATATCGCTTTTTCCACCGGTGTTCCGCAATGTCCGCATCTCATCGCATCGATCCTCCTGTGCAACTTGATCAATCACGAATCAGCAAGACCTGGATCGGGCTTACCTTGTTCACGTTCAGGATGCTGTCCTTTGCAAAGGTCACGATCCGTAGTGAGCCTCGCGGAGGCTGCTAGGATTTGCATTACTCAATAATTGGATCTTCGCCGCTGTCAGTAAAAATTACGTCAGATGTGACCGCTTGAACTTCTTCTTCATCTGAATCAAAGAACATAAAAAGGTCCGGCAATAAATCTCCATCTAAATCATTCACCAGAATTTCTCTCGGAAGCAGCGGAAACGGGGTATCGCCACGTGTCGTAAATTGCCCTGAACCGTCATTCAATAATACTAATGTTCCATTAGGTATTCCATATGTAGCGACAATATCCAAATCTCCGTCATCATCCAGATCCGCAGTTTTGATGTTTTCGCCTCTCAGTCCAGGCAGCGTTATCGGACTGGCCGGTGCATGCTGAAACTGAAATTCGCTATCGCCGAGGAAAATCGCAATATCTCGCCCGGTTCCATTGATAACGGCAAGGTCCTGATTTCCGTCCCCATCAAAATCACCTACATCGACATCTTGCGGTCGTGTCCCAGGCGATAACGGACTCGGAAGAGCCGAGACGAATCCTCCGCTGCCATCTGACTTGAGTATTGACACGGAATTGTCAATCTGATTTGTCGTAATAATCTCGCCGATCCCGTCTGAATCAAGATCAAAAAGCTTGATTGCGACAGGACCGTCACCTACCGGAATCGGGTTTCCATCGCCGGCGAGCGTAAACTCGCCAGCCCCGTTTCCGAGCAAAATTGCTACAGCATCCGCGCTGAACCCCAGGGCGGCTATATCGGCAAGCCCGTCAGCATCAACGTCGCCGACTGCAATATCGCGCCCACCAAGATTGACGGGATATGGACTGCCAGGCGCAGCTGAGAATCCACCAGCGCCATCGCCCAGGAAGACAGCGACACTATTCTCGGGCCCTTTAGCGACAACTACATCCTCAAACGTATCATCATTCAAATCAACTGCTTGAATTCCGGAAGGCTCTCGCGTCCTCGGGTTCACTCCGGTTAAGGAGATGATTCCCCCATCTTGGAACAAGCCGTTCCCGACCCCCCTTAAAATCTGGATATCCCCACGCGCACGTCTCGTAACCAGTGCGTCTTGCTTGCCATCTGAATTAATATCCGCTAACGCTATTGCGACCGGATCCACGCCGAATGATAATGCAGTTGGGAAAATTGACGAAAATCCGCCCGATCCATCGCTGATTAAAATCGACAAATCATCTGTCGTACGATTAATTGTTGCCACGTCTGCAATTCCGTCTCCAGAAAAATCTCCAACTGTAATGAGTCTTGGATCTTTATCATCGATGGGTGGGCTCATCGCGCCCAGAGAGAATTGCCCGGAGCCATTATTTTGCAGGATCGAAATCGTTGAATCAGCAGTAATCAATGCAATGTCGGAATCACCATCCCTGTCAAAATCACCAGTTGGCAGACTACCAATGTTCGATCCGACGGGGATATTGGTTAGTTCTTCAAAGTTTCCCACACCATCACTCTCCAACACGCTAACGCCCGTACCTAGACTGCCGTCAGGTAAAATGCTGCAACAAGATACAATGAAGGCATCCGCGTCGCCATCGAGATCCCAGTCTTCGAGATTGATCCCAGTTGGTGCTCCCGAGAAATTGAAAACCACATTGCTTCCAGCAGGTGAGAATGACCCTTGGCCATTGCCCAGAAGGATCGTAAGGTCCTGAGACTGTTCGTTTACCGTGACGATATCGATATTCTGATCGCCATTCAGATCCCCGACCTCCAGGTCACCAGAGCGTTGCCCTGTGGGAAATGGAGACTCCGCTGCTTCCGCGAATGTTCCTGTGCCATCATTAATCAGAACAGTTATCGAATCCTCGAAGACGCTTGTGGAAAAAATATCTATGGCTCCGTCGCCGTTTGCGTCCCCAAATCGTATAACTGTGGATGCTCGTGCTAACTGGAGAGATGAGCTGGGAGATGTCTCAAATTGCCCCGATGAATTCCCTTTGTAAACCGAGATATTTGCTCCGACGTCTATGATTAAATCCTGATGGTTATCACCATCAACATCATGAATCCCGACTCCATTCGCAGAGCCCGTCTCAAGTCTTTGAAATACTTCTATATCTGTAGCGCTGTGGACCGTAAGTACGGTAAGATAGTTTCCACCATTGTCCGCCAGAATAATCTCCGGGACCCCGTTCCCGTCAAGGTCAGCTACTAGCGCCGACGAGGGACGCTCTGCCAACTCTTCGAAGATCAGAAGCGGTGCTTGAATGGCCTGGCTTGCGTAAGAATATGGTGTTATGACGCCTGCTAGAATGATTGCAAGTGTACTTTTTCGCATTTTCTCCGACTCTTCAGGTAGGTTTGTGCATGGGTGCACCGGCCAGAAATTCAAAGACTCTTAAACTTGGCCGTCGCCGTTTTCATCATAGAGGTCATCTTGGCGTGGGGAGCTGCCAAAGATCTCTGAAAGCTCCATTTCAGGGTCTGAGACCAACAGCCGTGCCTAAAGTTGGGCCGCACCGAGAACCAAGTCCACGCCGCAGACTGCGCCTATCCAGATTTTTCGCATTGCAATCTTCCTTAGCTTAGGGGTTGGAACCCGGGTTGCTTACGCGACGCAAATTTTTCCGTTGAGCATAGGCGCTGCCCGCGCGACGAAAGTTCAAGAAACCCTCAAGGATGCTCCAGACAACTCCCACCGTAGGTTTGGCCACTCCCAGACGCCTTGATGTCGGCCTTGATGTCGTCGATGCGTGCGTAAGCAAGGCATTCAGAGCTCTTGAAACCGACGGCGGTTTCTAAGTGTTATTGCAGTTGTGTTACAAGCCAATTTGCGATTCAGCGGCCCGCCGCTTGTCGACCACGGCTTCGAAGTCCGCGATAGTCTCTGTACCGCAATCGGTCGAAAGCGGCATATATGACGAAAGTAGGCCG
>JAAAOZ010000297.1 GCA_009908585.1 Chloroflexota bacterium | reverse complement strand
AGCCAAGCAGATCACCTTAGCCTACGAGCCGATCTGGGCCATCGGCACGGGCCGGACCGCCACGCCAGGGGATGCCGACCGCATCATCCGCGAGGCCATCCGCGACGTGCTGGCCGATCTCTACGACGAGGAGACGGCGGAGACGATCCGCGTGCAGTACGGCGGCAGCGTCAAGCCGCACAACATCGCCGAGTTCATCGTCATGCCGCAGATCGATGGCGCGTTGGTCGGCGGCGCCAGCCTCAAAGTCGACTCCTTCACCGGCATCGTCGAAAACGGCATCGAGGCGCTGGAGGCATTGGAAGCATAACGCGCCCCTTCATCGTCAAAAACAAACGCCGGACGGCGGCTTTTCGCCACCGTCCGGCGTTTTTCCGTTGGGGAAGACGGGAGTCGAACCCGTACGTCTTGCGACACATGATCCTAAGTCATGCTCGTCTGCCAATTCCGACACTTCCCCGTCGCGAGTCATTATACCGTAACTCATCCCGGCGGCAAGTTCTACGAGGTAAAGCAAACAAGGTAGTCAAAAGAAACAATTGGTCAAACTAACTCGTCTATCCGTTCTACCGGGGATCGATAGCGTCGTTGAATCATCGTTGTCAAGATGGCATTCGCTTCGTCGAGAGGTAGAGCATTTTCACGTGTTAATGCGATCAGAAACCCCAAGGTACCGCTGAGGGGGACATCTCTCGCTTGAGCCAATCGGCGCGCGGCCAGATCGTCGGTAACGAGTGTGAATCCTCGTGAGATCGCCAATGCTAGACAAGAGGCTTCACCGGCATCGAGGTATTGATCAAACTCGGCCCGCAAGCGGTGTTCGGTTACCGAATCTGGGGATAGCAAGCGAATCCATCCTTCGGGTCCGATGGCCTCAATTTGTCGTAGGGCCGATTGCAGATAAGCGTAGCCAGCGTGAGCGCCTTTTCGCAACTCGTTGCTGACCTCCAAAGTGGTAAAAATAACGCCTTGGTAGTGTCCCTTGAGCAGATCAAGCCGATGCACAGCGGCAAAGTTGGACAGTACCGTGGTGTCAAAAATGTACTCAGGCATTATTTGCGTCCTGGAGCAACTCTGCGATTGTCCTTGGGCCAAAGTGGATCTCGGCATCGTTCTCGATGAGAATCTCTTTCATCTCTTCGTGTGAAACTCCCATAATCTCGGCTGCCTTCCCTAGGCTAATCTCCCCAGCGGTGTAGGCGCGAATCACCATTTTTTGCCTGATTTCTGGTTGGAGGCGAAACAGTGCTCTCAGAGCGCTGCGCAACACCGCTTCTTCATCAGGGAATAGTTGCGTCTTGACGAGTTGGTTGATTTCCCAATGGATCGTACTGGTCTCATTCATATAGGTCCTCCTTGTTTGTGGACAATTTCGGGTCTTTTGGATTTTGCCGGGCAACCCCCTCAGTAACCCTAAAAGCAGCCAAGATTTGCGTGGTTATGGGGGTTACAGACCTTTTTTGCGTCGTTACGGGGTTGTGGATGGGGATGGTACGATTGCACTCGGCGAATTCCTGAAGAACCACAATTTCATTATAGCTTAGAGAAAAATGCGGCGCAAATTCTTCCCGGTTCTTCTTGGATAGCTGTTCTGTGTGAAATGTCTGATCTCTTGAATTTCACTTGCTTTTCCAAAAATATGATATAATTGTAAGTAGGATTACAAAAGCCTGTCCTTGATCGCGCGAGCGCGCACGGGGATGGGCTTTCACTATGCAAGACACCCTTGATCTAAAGGAGGATCAAAGATATCACGATGAAGATGGATGAGCTATTGAAGGACGATGATCAGCCCCCTGATGTTGGTGAGGTAGAGGAGAAGCCACCGAGTCCGTGGCAGGACGCGCCGCTCTCGAAGTGGCGCGATTGGCGCTGGCAACTCTCGCACCGGTTACGCACGGTCGAGGATTTTGCCGGCGTTATTCATTTGACAGAGGAAGAGATCGCGGGCCTCTCCGCGCCGGAGACTTTCCGCGTGGATGTGACGCCCTACTTCGCCAGCTTGATGGCGCCCGATGACCCGACTTGCCCCATCCGGCGCCAGGTCATCCCCACCGGCCGCGAGTTGGCGCCCTTCGATGCGGAGCTGGCCGATTCGCTCGGCGAGGACGCGCACTCGCCCGTGCCGGGCCTCGTCCACCGCTACCCCGATCGCGTGCTGATGCTCGTGACGACGCAGTGCGCGAGCTACTGTCGCTTCTGCACGCGCAGCCGCCTGGTGGGCGATACCCAGATCATGTTCAACTCGGCCAGCTACGACCAGCAGCTCGCCTACATCGCGGAGACGCCCGAAATCCGCGACGTGCTCATCTCCGGCGGCGATCCGCTCACGCTGCCGCTCGCCGTGCTCGAACGGCTCTTGCGCGGCCTGCGCGCCATTCCCCACGTCGAAGTCGTCCGCATCGGCTCACGCACGCCCATCTTCCTGCCGCAGCGCATCACGCCCGATTTGGCGACGATGTTGGCGCGCTATCATCCCCTGTGGATGAACCTCCACATCAATCACCCGCAAGAGATCACGCCGGAGGTCGAGATCGCGCTCGCGCGCTTGGCGAACGCGGGCATCCCGCTGGGCAGCCAGACCGTGCTGCTGGCCGGCATCAACGACTGCCCCAACGTGATGATGGCGCTCGTCCACAAGCTGGTCAAAAATCGCGTGCGCCCCTACTACCTCTACCAGTGCGACATGGTCCACGGCGCCGGTCACTTCCGCACGCCCGTCTCGAAGGGACTGGAGATAATGGAGGCGCTGCGCGGCCACACCTCCGGCTTCGCCGTGCCCACCTTCGTGATCGACGCGCCGGAGGGCGGCGGGAAGGTGCCCATCCTGCCCAACTACCTGCTCAGCATGTCGGAACGCAAGGTCGTTGTGCGCAACTACGAAGGCTACATCACGGCCTACACGCAACCGACGGCGTACGCGCCGCACGATCCGGCGACGTGCGCCTATTGCCAGGCGCAGCGCGGTACAGAAGACAGGGGAGGCCAGGAGGGGATCGCGGGGCTGCTCGCAGGCCGCGCGCGGCAGGTCGCGCCGGAGGGCTGGCGCGCGACTCACGCCCGCCCGATCCGCCGGAGCACGGCGCCCTTCATCGTGCGTCGCGGCCCGGAGGATTTGGGCATCCTCCAGGATGCGGTGCTGGAGACACGGGAGACAAAGGAGGCCTAGCCATGCGGATTGCCGTCCTTGCCAATCGCAAATACAGCGTGCCGCTGGCGGCGAATGCGCCTGCCGACGCGCTCGCCGAGTATGATGTGGAGGAAACCGTCGAGGGGATTCAGGCCGCGCTCCGCGCCGCCGGCCACGAGGCGTTCTTTCTGGAGGCCGATGCGTCGCTGCTCGACTCGTTGCGCGAGACGCGCCCCGATCTCTGCTTCAACATCGCCGAGGGGCTGCATGGAGACAGCCGCGAATCGCACGCGCCCGCGCTGCTGGAGATGTTGGGCATCCCCTACACGGGATCGAAGGTACTGACGCACGCCATCTCGCTCGACAAGGTGGTGACGAAGCGTATCTGGCGCGATCACGGCCTGCCGACCGCGCCCTTCCTGGTGCTCGTGCATGGGGATGAGCCGCTCGATGGGCTGCTCGACGCGCCGCTCGGCTTCCCCCTCTTCGTCAAGCCTGCGCGAGAAGGCTCCGGGATGGGCATCAACGCCCGCTCGCTCGTCCACGACGAGGTCGCGCTCCGCGCGCAGGCGCGCTGGGTCATCGCGACCTACCGGCAGCCGGCCCTGGTCGAGACCTA
>JAAAOZ010000385.1 GCA_009908585.1 Chloroflexota bacterium | reverse complement strand
AATCCATACGGCCTGACCGATATGCTTCGGCACACAGATTTCACACGCGCCGACCTTCACTATCGTCACATCTTCCTGTTGGCGGACGACGTGTACTTTGATCTCCGGCAACAAGCCCAACTCCTGAACGCTGTGCAACAAGGGCGCCGATTCGGGTGCGATGCGCGTAACGCGCCCGCGCGCGCCGGGCGTCACATCGATGAGAGACTCATCCGTGGGACGCTGCGACAGCGGCGGAATTGGGCCACCGTGGGGACAGCGCGCCGGTTCACCCAAGAATGACGCCAGCCGCTCGGTCACCCTATCCGATGCCGCGTGCTCCAACTCGGTAGCGATCTCATGAGCTTCATCCCATGGGATATCCAGCCTGTCGGTGAGAAATCGCTCCCAGAGTCGATGGCGGCGCAACAAAGAGGCCGCGACCCGCTCGCCACGCTCGGTCAACGTCACGCCATGATATGGATGATAGACCAACCAACCTTGATCATCCAACTTTTTCACCATCTCGTGGACAGAAACCGGAGAGAAGTCGAAGTATTCACCCAGTTGCGAGAGCGCCACGGGCGTCTCTGAATCCACCCGCAAGCGATAAATCGCCCCCAGATACGCCTCCGCCCGTTCTCGAATCAAGATTCTCCCCGTCCCTCATATTCCAAAGATCGATTTTATAAGGCACACCTTAAAATTACCCCCATTATAACGGTTAATATATGAAGGTCAAGTGAAATTCGCTGGGACATAAGGAGGATTGGAAAGCCATTTCTGCTTAGGAATGAGAAGGAAATAACCTTCCCATTTCGTACTGGACAATCAGAGAAAAGCGAGTAATCTTCTAATTTGAAAACTGTGTAGCGAGCTACAAATCAGGAGGAGAGCATGCAACCGTATCCGCCCGAAGTTGAAGCCATAATGAGAAGCTTTTATCAGAGTTTGAATGAAAAAGATCGGCGGCGGTATGCCGGAATTGAGGCCTCGAAGTTTGGCCACGGAGGCCGGGTCTACATTGCGCGGATCTGGGCTGTAGTCGCCGCACCGTCAGCAAAGGCGCCAAAGAGGTGAGTGGGTTGAGTAACAAAGAAGTCGAGGATCGGATTCGGAAGCCTGGGGGGGGTCGCAAAGGGTATCAACATCACTGGCCTGATATTGATGCGAAGTTCTTGGCTGTATTGCGCGACCATACCGCGGGCGATCCGATGGATGAGACGGTGCGGTGGACTAACTTAACCCGCCAAGAGATCGTCATTGCATTGCAGAAGGAGCACGGGATTCAGGTTAGCAAATGGGTAGTGCGCCGCCTTCTCCAGAAGCACAACTATCGCCGGCGCAAAGCGCAAAAGAAAAAGCTGGCTAAGAAAGATATACCCGATCGCGATGCGCAGTTCAAGAAAATTGCGCGCCTCCGGGCGCAATACGTAGCAGATGGCAATCCCGTCATCAGTATGGACACGAAAAAGAAAGAATATGTGGGAAATCTCTATCGGGATGGTCATCTCTATCCCCGCGAGGAGCTGCATACCTTCGACCATGACTTCCCCAACTTGGCGGACGGCATCATCATTCCCCACAGCATTTACGATCTGCAAATTGAATACGGGCTACATTCAATTAGGAACCAGCCATGACACCAGTGAATTTGCGTGTGATAGCCTGCGGCACTGGTGGTACACCTATGGACAAAAACGATGGCCTACAGCTACTTCAATTTTGGCGCTCTGTGATGGGGGCGGCAGCAACAGTTCCCGGTACTATATCTTCAAACAAGACCTTCAGGCCTTGGCGGATGAAATCGGCGTGGAAATTCGGATTGCCCATTATCCTCCCTACTGTTCCAAGTACAATCCCATTAAACACTGGACGTTTCCGCACGTGACCCGCGCTTGTCAGGGGGTGATATTCACCACGATTGAAATAGTTAAAGAGCTGGGGTTGGTTCAAGAGATAGCAAAAATCGGTTTACACTTCTGTTTTGCTCAGGAGATTCTTTTCTTTAAAAATAACTGCTCCCGAATCATTGCGCATCCCGGACGTACATTTGACCTCTGGTCGCAAAAATCCCTTCTAAAAACCGCCGCTTCAGCGGCGCAATAGGTGTCGCGAGGGAGCAGCACCGGTGGGCAGGCACGAAACTTGTTGCAATTTTCAGGAAACATGATATTACATGTCTTGGATGCTGCTGGCTGCCGCAAAGCCGGGTACGAATTCAACCACACTTTAGACCCTTTAGCAGGAGGAGCCATGAAAGTACAAAAGTTAAGTGTATCACTGCTACTTTTGACCGTACTGATCACCTTCCTTAGCCCCGCAACCAGCTTCGCTGCCCCGCCCCCACCCCTGGATCTACAGACCGATCTGAACCGTGACGGCGTTCCCGACGAATTGGCCCACGCTATGGCGGAGATTGCCACTGTTCGCAATGCCGAGGTCGCCGTCGAAGCGCTACTGGCGCGCATCCCCTACGAGAAAGAGACCTACGCGCTGCAACAAGAAGCGGCCCTGCTCAACGCGAAATTGGCGGAAGTGCGCAGCGCCGAAGAGGCAGAGCGGATTCACACCGAGCTGCTGAACATCGAGGCAAAGATGGAGCAGGACCCCGCCTACGCCATCACCCTCAAAGCGCTGGAACAGCTGTATGTGGAACAGGGGATTATGGTGGAGGACAATTTCAGGAGCACGCGCGGAGCGGGCATCCAGGCCGTAAACTGGAGCAGCCTGCAGGCCGGTGACGTAATGCTGGTCCGCTCGGGCAAGTTCCCCTGGACATCCTTCATCTACGCCATGACCTACTCCCACACCGGCAACTACAACGGCAGCAACCTGGTCTACGAATCCAACGCCGATGGAGTGCGCCTCAAGCCACTGAGCAACTGGCAACTGAGCGGGCAGTACATCGCCCTGGGGCGCAACAAACACCGCAGCAGCGCCCAAGTGCAGAGCGCCCTGGCCTGGGCCCGAAGTTACTACGGCACCAACGGCAGCACCCCCTACAATTACTTCTATCCGGATAAGAACATCAACAGCCGCCTCTACTGCTCCCAGCTCACCTGGAAGATCCACAATCACATCGGCGTGAACGTGGACAGCAACGCCTGGCAGTATCAGCTGTGGATCGGTACCAAGTGGGGAGCGTGGGCCATCCCCGCGGTCGCCATTCCCGCCGTCGCGCCGGACGAGGTAGGTCTGGACAGCGACATCAATTACTACAGCAAGGGCTGGAACTAGCGCCCATGCTCCACCCGGCCCGGGCGCACAGACACAGTGGCTTCCACCGAGCAGTCCTGCTACTGGCAGGACTGCTCTTTTTGGGAGGGGGAGGCAGCAGTTGCCAGCCAGAAGGAACAGCGCCGCCGCCCCCCCACCCCGGTTACGTCCTGGCCGGCAGCAACGTGGGCAACGACTTCAGAAACAACGCGCTATACCTCTTCGATACCGCTCCCGGCCCCGCCACGACCGCTTCAACTCAACCCGACCTCCGTATCGATCTCCCCCGCTCCCGGGCGCGCTATCTCAACCGGGCACCGGATGGCACGCTCTGGATCGGTTTCGGCGGGGATTTCAGCCGGGATGACGATCGGGTGCAGGTCTACAGTGCCCAAGGCCAACTCCTCCACACCCTGCATCCCTGTACCAATCCAGACGCGGGGATCACCTTTGTCGCCGGCTACGTCTTCATCGGCTGTAGCAACGACGGCTTCAGCGGCAGTGTCGTCGTCCTCGCTACCGCCGATCTCAGCCCCGTGACCACGATTCCCCTGACGTT
>JAAAOZ010000272.1 GCA_009908585.1 Chloroflexota bacterium | reverse complement strand
GCCAAAAATCCCTCGCCGCCGGATTCTGACAATAGCCATAAGGCATAGTCATCCTCCGGGCTGCGGAATACCGTGTAGCGATAGGTCGTCCCGCTCTCCGGTAAAAATTGCCGTTGCGTCAACACTTGAATCGCCTGTTCCTTTTGGAGCAAGTGCCCGGTGCCATAGTTGGTAAAAGAGATGTAAATCGTGAAAATGATGGGGTAAATACTGAGGAGCAACATAAAGGCCAGACCCGGCGCCATCCAGCGCAGTGGATAAGCATCTTCCTTGAGAAAGACGTAGTTAATTCCCGCTGTAATCAGCGCCAACATCACGCCCAATTGCCAATACCCATCGCCGAACAACGTCACGACAAAAACCGACGCCATCGCGTCCAGCACCATCAAGCCCAACAAGCGCAGACCGATGCGCGAAAGGGTCATCTTTTGGGAAGATTCTTCAGTCATCGCATTACCTCCTAAGTAAGCGAACCCTCCCGGAGATTAAGATCTCCGGGAGGGAGATTGAATTTACTGCTTCTCGATTGCCTCGCGGATTTGGTCAGCCGCATTGGTGAACGCAGACTCAGGCGTATCGCCGCCCTGCGCCACCAACGTCAGCGCATTCGTCCACGCTTCCCAAACCGCGCCCATCTCCGGGATAGCGGGCATCGGGACGCCATTGGCGCCGGCCTCAGCGAAGCCCACCAGGTCAGGATCATCCAAGGTTTCCAGCAAGGGCAGATAAGCCGGTGGACGTGGTTCCATATCGTAGATGGCCTGCATTGTCTCCTGTGCGGCTACGAACTCGTTCAGGAACACCTGGGCCAGGAGCGGCTCTTTGCTGAAGGCATTGATCATAAAACCCTGCACGCCGAGGAACGGCTGCCCGGCTTGCGCCTGCGCGGGGATCTCGCTGATCGCGTAGTTGACCCCAGACTCCCGAATGCGCGCCAGGAACCACGGCCCGGTGATGATCATCGCGGCCTTACCATCCTCGAACCAGGACACCATCGTCTCGCCATCCATCGCGGGCGGCTGCAACCCCTCGTCGATCAAATCGGCGTACCACTGCGCTGCCGCGATAGAGCCTTCATTGTCCATACCCACATCCTGCGGATTCCAACTGCCGTCGGCGTTCTGCCCAAAGACATAGCCGCCAAACGCGGTTTGGATGGGGAAGAAGTGGTAGGGATCGCCCTCCATGCGCACGAAGCCATATTGGTTCGTGTCCACATCCTCATCATTGTTCGCCGCCAACTCACGGGAAATTTCGGTCACCTCATCCCAGGTAGCCGGCGCGTCGGGAACCAGGTCGGTGTTGCGGAATAGAGCCACGTTCTCGACCGCGTTCGGCATCCCGTACAGCTCGCCCTGATACGTGAACGCCTCCAGCGCGGCCGGCGCGAACTCCGCCGCCTTGTCGCCCAAATCGAGCGGGGCCAAAAGACCGCTGGCGCCCAGTTCGCCCAGCCAGTCGTGCGCGCCGACGATGATGTCTGGCCCTTCGCCGGCAGGCGCCGCGACCGTGAAAATATCGCGCACATCGCCCATCGCCAACTCTTCGACCACGA
Organism: Chloroflexota bacterium; assembly: GCA_009908585.1. Lineage (GTDB taxonomy): Bacteria > Chloroflexota > Anaerolineae > B4-G1 > SLSP01 > JAAAOZ01. Next base: position 2,220 of record JAAAOZ010000272.1, on the reverse strand, counting down.
TCTCAATGCCATACTCGGCCTCGAATTCATCCGCCAGCTCGCGCAGCGGCCCGGCGCGATTTTCATCCGCCCAAATCACCAATCCGCCCTCGACGGACGCGCTGGGCGGTTCGGCCAGGCCTTCGCTTTCCGCCACAATCTCTTTGCTGACCGGATCAAACGTGATCGTCACCGGCGCATCCTCGGCCAGGTTGAGCGTCTTATTGCCGTCCATCCCCTCCGGGAAGCTCACATCCCACGAGCCGTTCACCGTGACCTTGTATTCATAAGCGCCTTTCGTGAGATCGAAGGTGCCCGACCAAGTATTGCTGGCCTCATCGTAAGCGAGCGCCGTCGCCTCGCAATCGGGCATCCAGTCCTCATCACAACCCAGTTGCGCCTGCATCGTGCCGGCCACAAACGCCGATTCGTACGCCTCAACCGGCGCTTCGCCAATCCCCTCGCTCTCAACCGTCGTCAGCTTGGTCTCAGGATCGAAGGTGAAGGTCACCGGCGCGCGCTCCGCCATCGAAAGTGCGTAATTGGTGCCCATCCCCGATTTGCCCCCAACGCCAAAACTGACATCCCAATTACCATTCAGCGTGATAGAGTATTCATAACTGCCGGGATCAATCTCGAAGGTGCCCGTCCAGGTATTGCTGGCCTCATCATAGGCGAGCGCCGTCGCATCACAATCAGCCGTCCAGTTGTCCTCGCAGCCCAATTGCGTCTGCATCGTGCCCACCAGCGTGATCAGATCATCCGAGGAAAGCTCCACCGGCTCCTCGGTCGCTTCTTCCGTCGCTTCCTCCGCCGGTTCCGTAGTTGCCTCTTCCGTTGGCGCCTCGGTGGGAGCTTCCGTGGGGGTCGCCTGCGGGCCACACGCCGTAAGGATCATCGAACCTACCAACAACATCAAAACGGCCAATCTCCAAAGTCGCATCTTCATTTTTCTCCTCGCTTTTTAACTAAGAATGGTTAAGAATCGATCTAAAACACCAGGGCATGAACATCTAAATCCGATAGCCACCTCCTTATGGCTCATCGCTAAACCGAATAATAGTTTACACATCAACTATATGGCTAAAAAAAACGCCGATCAACCCCTGGAAACCGTTTACATATCAACTATAACACATACTAGTTGACTTGTCAACTGTTTTCGGGACGAATTTGGAGGAATTTTAGAAATTGCTTGGGGATACGAGGATATCAGGCATCAGCTTGAGCTTTTTGCTCTTGAACCAAGGACTCCAGATGCTCATTCAACGCATCGAGATTCTCATGCAGACCGCCCTGCTCCAGATCACACAAGCAGGAAAAACGGCGTTCGTTGAGGTCTTGATAGGCCTTGTCAGCGCGCTTCCTCAACTCCTCGCCAGCCGGGGTGAGATATAATCGCAGCGCGCGATTATCCTCTGGGTCGACTTGGCGGGTGATGTACCCATCCTCTTCCATGCTTTTGACGATGCGCGTAGTGTTGCCTTTGGTGCATAGCAGCTTCTCGCTCAACTCATTCTGTGATAAGCCGGGATGCTTATGAAGGTGCATCAGCGTGTGATAACGGGTATTGCTCAAGCCAAACTGCTGCAAAAGTGAGAGGTCACTATCATCCAAAAGCATGTGGGTTTTGGTCAAGGCGGAATATAATTCATCTGCGAGGCTCATATCTTCTCCTCCTGCACACTTAGGCCGTTCCAAGAAAATAAATCTCCCAAATACAAGCGATTTTCCGAGGAAAAAGCATCTGGTTTGGAAGGTTTTAAATTTTGGGGTAGTGGTTAAACTTGACTGATGGTTTCACAATACAGCCTCTCCACCACCCCCAACCCCTCCTCCTCTCCATTGAACGGAGAGGAGGAGGGGTGATCTGTCTATGACAGATCAGGGAGGAGGTGAGGCTTTGTTACACTAACTTCCTTTTTAGGCCGTTCCAAGAAAATAAGTCTCCCAAAAACGGGGAGTTTTCAGAGGGAAAAAACATCAGGTTTGGGAGGTTTTAATTTCTGGAACTACCTTAGGGCCTTGCGTGGGTTTTGGGCGCCACCATCAACTTCGGCCCTATTGAGCTTCATTGGATCATCAGTCAAAATTCACCACCATCAATTTTGGAACTACCTTAGTTTATACATAAACTATATCACGATATGGAAGAATCGTCAATGACGTGCTTGTGGAACTGCATCTTGGGAGTAAACTTACCTTGTCCTCATTTTCGCAGGAGATACACTCAAGAGACCC
>JAAAOZ010000054.1 GCA_009908585.1 Chloroflexota bacterium | reverse complement strand
CCGTACCCCGACCAACCCTATCCCACGCCGCCGGCCTCGACGACCGAGTGAGTCCGCACAGCGCCCCGACTGCCCCGGCGGCGTTGAGGCGCGGGGGCTCGCCCGCGGGCCGGGCCGGCCGCGCAGTCCCGCATGAACTGCGCTGCGGCGCTCGGTACAATGCCCCGCACCACCGACTGCGCCCCCGTAGCTCAGATGGATAGAGCACCGGCCTCCGGAGCCGGTGGCCTGCGTTCGAGTCGCAGCAGGGGTACAACGACGACGGCCCGGCGATCTCTGCCGGGCCGTTGTGTTGTTGGAGTTCCCCCCTACGTCGAAAGCGTTTCTCGCACACTCTCCAGATTGGGCGGTGGGATCGGGGCGGTGGCCAAAAGGTGCGTCGATCCGCGCAGATCCGCCAACAGGGACGGTGAAGCTTCGGTGATCACCGCCTCCAAAGCATCCAAAGCCTCCGATTCCCCGGTGACAGCGCGCAGCCAAGCACGCGATAGCCGATCGCAGAGACTATCTTCGGTGCAGCGCCGCAACGCCTCCTGAAAGTGCCGAGCGCCAGCCTCCACCTGTCCCTGCCGATAATACAACAGGCCGAGGTTCTTCCAGGTGACATACTCCCCTGGCCCAGCCAATTCGGCCGCGTGCTCCAGAACAGCTTCAGCTTCGACCCCACGCTCCAGGGTGAGATACAAATAGCCCAACTTATTCCACGGCGTCACATAACTCATGTTTAAATCAATGGCATGTTTGTAGGCTCTGATAGCATCGTCCACCCGACCCAAGTCGGCACAGACGTTGCCCAGCCCATTCCACGGCGCCGCATAGCTCGTGTTCAAATCAATGGCTCGCTCGTACGCGGCAATAGCTTTATCCATCAAGCCCAAGCTATGATAGACATTGCCCAAACCGTTCCACGGCGCCGCGTACCGACCATCTAACTCGATGGCTCGCTCGTACGCTGTGATGGCCTCATCCAGCCAGCCCTGGCCGGCATAGAGAAGCCCCAAATTATGCCAGAGCACCTTATAGCTGGCCCCCGCCGTGGCTTGCTCATACGTTTCGATGGCCTTGTCCGTGCGCCCCAAGCAGCGATAGACATTCCCCAAGTTATTCCACGGCACAGCCCACCTGGCATCCAAGGCGATAGCGCGGCCGTAAGCCGTAATCGCCTCCTCCATACGTCCCTCATCCGCATAGATGATGCCCAAGTTATTCCACGGTGATGCGTAATTCTCGTCCAACTCGATAGCTCGTTCATACGCCGCGATGGCCTCGTCGATACGACCTTGGCCCGCGTAGATAAGGCCCAAATCATTCCACGGTTTCGCCCACCGCGCATCCAGGTCGAGGGCGCGCTTGTAGGCCTTGATGGCTTCGGTAGCTCGGCCCTGACAACGATAGACGTTGCCTAACCCGCGCCACGGATAGGCCCACGTCTCATCCAACGCGAGGGCCTGCTGAAATGCCGCGACCGCCTTTTCCATCCGATGCTGATCCGCATAGGTCAAGCCCAAATTATACCAGGGCATAGCATAGTTCGCGTCCATCTCAACGGCGCGCTCATACGCCGCGATGGCCTCTCCCGTCCGGCCCCAGCAGCGGTAAACATTCCCCAAGCCGTTCCAACACCAGCTTTGCCGGCACCGATTTTCCAACCTCTCGTAGAGTGCCCGTGCCTCCTGCAACCGTCGCTCTGCTTGCGCATACGTCCCCTGAACCCAGGAGAGTCCGCCCAACGTGTAGGACAATTCGGCGCGCGCGGTGGCGCTTTCCTGCCCCTCCGGCAGATCAGAGAGCAACGCCTCGCGCAACGCAATCTTGGCCTCGGTATCCACCCTCAAATCCTGATCGCCCGATAGCTCCAACCAGGCTAACTTTTGGGCCAAGGGCGCATGCCGTTCCAGATCCGGCGATTCCACGAATTCCAGCGCACGATGACGAATCGCCCAAAAATCGGGAGCGGCGCGCGGTAGCTCCTGTGCATCGATCTCGGTGAGCCAGATCACACAGCGCAGCCGCCGGGTGGCGAAATATTCGCAACGATAGTTAAGCGCGCGATAAGCACACGCGCCGTCCTCGCCATCAGCGCGCAAACCCGCCACAAAGAAAACCGCGTCCTCGCGTTCGGGATGTTCAGCCAGCGCGCGGGGAATATCAGCCTGCTCAGGCCCTGTGATGCGATAATCGATGGCCTGGTGGCCCAGCGCGTGGAGTCGCTCGCGCAGCACGGCCTCGATTTCAGCGCGCACCAGCTCCGAGCGATAGACAGCCAACAAAACCACGGGCCGATCCTGGCGAATCGCCAGTTCCAACTCGTTCCAGAGCACCATCACGCGCTCCCTACATGATTCCGGCAACCTCTGCATCATACGTCGCTCCCTTTTCCTCTGAACATCCGACCCATCGCCTCCGACGCGCGGAGGAATATGTCAACGTAAATCTATTATACAAGTCAGCGCGCGAGAGACAAATCGAAATGGCGGGACTTCGAGCCGGCAAGTCTCTCACCACAAGGATGGTATAATGGGCAAACGAAGATGTTCCAAGGGCCGGAGATACACGAGATTGCGCGAAAGAGAATTTGATTACGAGCATCAATCTCAGCTTCGTTTGCCTTGAACTTGGTTAAACCCGCTCCGGAGCACCGAGAGCGATTTTCCCAGTCGATTTGCTTCGAATTCCCATAATACCAGCGAGGAGGCATTCCCAATGAACAACCTTAAAAATCTTTGCGCCTGTGCGTCTTGGCGTGAGATCATCCCCTCTTCCAAAAGAGCCATCCTATGAAATCACCGCGACCCTTCCGCCGGCTGTGGCTGCTCCCCCTGCTGATCTACTTCCTGCTGACGGCGTGGAGCGCCCGCGCGAACGCCCTCACCATCGACGAGGGGCTGCACATCGCCAGCGGGTACACCATCCTGCGCACGGGCGACTATCGCCTGGTGGAGGAACACCCGCCGCTGGTCAAGTTCTGGATCGCGCTGCCGCTCCTGCCCCTGCGCTCCCTGCCCGATCCGACCACGCTCCCCGCCTGGGAGGCCGTCGCGTCGCAAGCCGATATGACGGAGAGCCTGCCCCTGCTCCAGATGGCGCAGCAGTTGCTCTATCCCCACACGCCGACCGCCCGCTGGCTCCTGCCCGCGCGGCTGATGGAGGCGCTGCTGGGCGTGCTGCTGCTGGCGACGCTCGCGCGCTGGGGGCGCGATCTCTGGGGATGGCGCGGCGGCGCGTTGGCCGTGGCCCTCGCCGCCTTCGATCCCAACCTGATCGCGCATGGAGCCATCGCGGGCACGGATCTCGGCGCGACGACCTTCATCGTGCTCAGCCTCTTCGTCGCCCAGCGCTTCCTGCGCCGCCCCACCCGAACTTACACGCTGCTGACGGGCGCGACGTTAGGCCTCGCGCTCGCCACCAAGCTGACGGCGCTCCTGCTTGGCCCGGCGCTCGGCCTGGCCGCGCTCTGGCATCTCTGGCGCGCCCCAACGCGCGCCGCGCGCGCGCGGCTCGTCCGTCGCGGCCTGCTCGTCTTAGCCCTCACCGGCGCGACCTTCTGGGCCGTCTACGGCTTCCAGATCGGCAAAGTGCCAGGCGTACCGGGCGTCCCCTTCCCCGTGCCCGCCGCCGCCCACGCGATCCCCATCCTGCGCGTGCTGGGCCACAGCAGCGGCGGCCATCAAGCCTACCTGCTGGGCGAAAACAGCATCCACGGCTGGTGGTACTACTTCCCCGTCGCCTTCCTGCTCAAAACCCCGCTCCCGGCCCTGATCTTAGCCTTCGCCGCGC
>JAAAOZ010000257.1 GCA_009908585.1 Chloroflexota bacterium | reverse complement strand
CTGCGCTACGGCGTCGTCTCGATTGTCGCGATGGCCATCAACGTCATCGTCGTGTTGGGCTTCTACGCGCTGATGGGCATCCTTCAGGGCTGGGAGGCCGACGCACTCTTCCTGACCGCCGTGCTCACCGTCATCGGCTTCTCCGTGCAGGACATCATCGTTGTCTTCGACCGCATCCGCGAAAACATCCCGCGCCATCGCACCGAGCCGTTCGAGATGATCGTCAACCGCAGCGTGCTGGAGACGATGCACCGCTCCATCGCCACGCAATTAAATGCGATGTTCGTGATGATCGCGCTCATCCTCTTCGGCGGCGACTCCATCAAACCCTTCATCTCCGTGATGTTGGTCGGCATGGTCAGCGAGACCTTCACCTCCCTCTGCGTCGCCGTCCCGCTCCTGGTCGTCTGGGAAAAACGCTCCCAAGCCGCCGCCAGCACCGCGTAAGCACAAACATCTATTCGTAGACAGAAACACAGGCCGCCCTCACCCGGCGGCCTCTTTCTTTTTGAGGAATGGACTTGTAGTGGCACTTCAGCACCGTGGACGCAGCTTGCCCTTTACCCAGAGCTTGGGTACAATCTCCTTGTAAGCTATTGTAAACTGTTTGTAGCATGCCATAAAGCGCAAATAGGGTGACGTCCGACTTAGGGTCTGTAAATTTATAACCTCCCGAATTTCCCTGGGAAAACACGACAAGAAACGGGAAGTTGTTCTTTTACGAACCCTTAGTGTCATTTTTTCTCCAGAATTTAAATATCCCGACGCGGTGAAGGAGTGTGTTATGACAAACCAAACTAGGCTGAACAGAATACAAATCAACAATTATAAAAACATCGCGGCGGCGGCGATTCAGCTTCAGCCCTTAACGGTGCTTGTGGGGCCAAATGGTGCCGGCAAGAGCAACTTTATGGATGCACTCTCATTTGTGGCCGATAGCCTCCAACACTCCATTCAATTGGCTTTCGCCAATCGGGGTGGTATTGCAGCCGTGCGACGCAAATCAGGCGGGCATCCCTATCACATTGGACTGCACTTCCGTCTTACGTTGGCGGATGGCGGATGGGCCGTTTACGCTTTCGACTTGGCAGCGCGCCCTCATGAGGCGTTCAGCGTGGCCCACGAGCGCTGTGTCGTTCAGACTTTTATGGGGCCACGCCATGAGTTCGAGGTGGAAAATGGCCAATTTATCCGCGAGGTCCCTGGTATCCGCGCCCGCATTGAGCCGGACCGCTTAGCTTTGACTGTTGTTTCGGCGGCTGAGGAATTCCGTCCGGTTTACGACTTCCTCACCGGTATCCAGCAGTATACTTTACGCTCCGAGCGCTTACGCGCGCTACAAGACCCTGATCCTGGTGAAGGCAACATCCTGCTGCCGGATGGGAGCAATGCGGCCGCGGTGCTACGCCGGATTCAGCGACAAGAGGAATACAATGGAGAAAACAATGGACAGGTCTACGAGCGCATCTGTCGACTGCTGGGCCAGATTGTACCTGGCACGACTAAGGTAGAAGCCAAATCAGTAGGCCGCAAAGAGACATTGGAATTTCGCCAGAATGTTGGGCAAAAGCACACGTGGCGTTTCGACGCGCTCAACATGTCCGACGGAACCCTGCGCGCGTTGGGTATTCTACTGGCGGTCTATCAACCCACCCCCGCCTCTCTCATCGCGATTGAGGAACCGGAATCGACGATCCACCCAGCGGCAGCCGAAATTCTCATGGATATTCTTCAAGATGGGGCGGAGCGCTCACAAGTGCTCATCACCACACACAGCTCGGATATTTTGGATAATAAGTCTTTAGAAGACGAACAAATCGTCGCGGTACAATCTATAGATGGCGTAGCGCACATCACACCTCTGACAGAAACCACCCGCGACTTAATCCGTCAACGTCTTTACACACCAGGTGAACTATTACGCCAGAATGAGATACAAGTGGATCGAGCTTATGCTGCTCGTGCTCGGAAGGAACAATTAGACCTCTTCAGCATCCCGGAGGATGTGTGAGATGTCACACATGCAAGGTAGCCCGGTGATTGTTCCCATCGTTGAAGGTCACGCCGAGGTAGCCGCGCTCCCAATATTGATGCGGCGCCTGGTGGCACAGTTGGAGCGATATGAGATCCATATTGCCAGACCTGTGCGCGTCAAGCGCTACCAAGTCGTGCGACCCGGTGAATTGGAACGGGCTTTGACGCTGGCTCAGCGTCGGCCTGAAGGCTGTGACGCAGTTCTGTGCTTACTAGATGCTGACGATGATTGTCCAAAAGAGTTGGCGCCTAGATTAATAGACCGCGCCCAAAGCGCAAGTGCGGACTTGCCGGTAGCTGTGGTGCTGGCTAAGTCCGAATTCGAAGCGTGGTTTGTAGGAAGCTTGGAATCGCTGCGCGGGGTACGGGGGATCACAGAAATCGCCATGGCCCCTGAACAACCCGAAGCTATCCGAGATGCAAAAGGATATTTGAGCCATCAAATGATTCCAGGACGGCGCTACGTCGAGGTGGATGATCAACCTGCGCTGGCCAAGCACTTTGACCTTGCTCTAGCGCGTCATCGTTGCCCATCCTTCGATAAGCTCTTCCGCGATGTTCAGACACTCCTGCAGGCGATATGATCCTCATCCCTCCAACAAATCATTTACCGCTTTGTCGCTTTGCCGTTTTGTTATTTGCTGCTTTGTCGCTTTGATGCTTTGCCACTCTAACCTATGCCCATACGATTTCTAAATCCGTGGGCAGGATTGACCACCCTCTTAGCGATCCCCATCATCCTGCTCTATATGCTGCGCCTCAGAAGGCGTCCGGTCAGCGTCCCCAGCCTGCTGCTGTGGGAGGCCGCCGCCCGCGACCGTCACGCCAACCGCCCGTGGCAAAAGTTGCGCCGCAACTGGCTGCTGGCGCTCCAGCTTCTGGTGCTCCTAGCCCTGACGCTGGCGCTGGCGCGTCCCGCCCTGCCGGCGCCGATGGCCGTCCACGGCCAGGCCATCCTCCTGTTGGATGTCTCCGCCAGCATGCAGGCCGCGCATCCTGACGGCGGGACGCGCTTCGAGGCCGCCGTGCGCGAGCTGCACGACGTGGCCGCCACGCTCTCGCCCGCCGACACGGTGACGCTCATCACCGTGGAAGCCCGCCCGCGCCTGTGGCTGCGCGGCGGCGATGCGCGCGCTCTGCGCCAGGCCCTGGACGAGATCGCGCCGACGGATGGGCCGGCCAATTGGCAGGCCGCCGCCGCGTTGGCCGCCGGATCGGCGGCCGGCGAGGAGGTGACCACGCTGCTGGTGACGGACGCCGCCATCTCAGCCCCGATCCCGGCGCTGCCGGGCGACGTGCGCGTGCTGCCCGTGGGCGGCGAGCAGGCCAACGTCGGCGTCGTCGCCTTCTCCCTGCGACGCCACGATGGCGGATGGACGGCCTTCGTGCGCCTGCACAACGCCGGCCCCGCGACCTCGCGCGAGGTGACGCTGACGGCGGATGGCAGCGTGGTCGCCCATCGCGCCCTCGACCTGCCCGCCGAGGAGGACGTGGCGCTGACCTTCGCCGATGTGCCCGTCACGGCCTGGGCCGAGGTGCAGCTCAATGCCGCGCCCCCCACCCAAGATGCCTTCCGCCTCGATGACCGCGCCTGGGTCGCCTTCTCCGCCAACCAGGCCGCGTCGGTGCTGCTGGTCACGCCGGGGAATCGATTCTTGCAACAGGCGCTGCGTTCCCTCCCCGGAACGGAGTTGGCGACGACGGACACGCTGCCGGAGGGTGATCTGGCCGCGTCCGCGCCGGGCCTGAC
>JAAAOZ010000310.1 GCA_009908585.1 Chloroflexota bacterium | reverse complement strand
TTCACGTTTTCCGTGCCTGTCTCCTCATTTTCGGCCCCGCCGCCTTAGTTATCTGGGCCGGGTACGGCTTCGAGGTGGGGCGCGTGTTGGGATTTCCCATTCCGCTGCCTGCCGCGACGCACGTTCGCATCTTTCGATCCCTGCGCCAACACTACGACATGGGCCATACCAGCTTCGCCCTCGGTCGCTTGAGCGAGCACGGCTGGTGGTGGTATTTCCCGGCGGCGTTTGTGCTCAAGACGCCGTTGGCGATGCTCATTCTGATAGGTTTGGGAATGACACGTATTACGTATTGCGTATTGCGTAACAAGCCATTGATGTATGACGTTTCTCGTTATGCATCCTTGCTTCTCTTTCCCGCGCTTTATGCTGTCTCCAGCTTGTTCAGTAGCGTTAATATCGGATATCGTCATCTTTTGCCGGTGTTACCGTTTCTATATGTGGGGATCGGGATTGTAGGAAGTAGGAAGTATGGAGTGGGAAGTAGAAAGTATGGAGTAAGGAGTAAGGAGGTTGCTTCGCGTGACATACGCGCTTTTCAGCCTCTGCTTACTCCCTACTCCCTATTCCTTGTTTCTCTCCTCGCCTGGATGATTTTTAGCTCCCTCATCATCCCCCCAGATTATTTGGCCTTTTTCAATCCCCTGGCCGGCGGGCCGGAGAACGGCTATCGCTATCTGGTCGATTCCAATCTGGATTGGGGGCAGAATTTATGGGATCTCCGCGCGTGGATGGAGGCCCAGGACGAGCAGGTGGTCGCCTACGCGCATTACAGCCCCGCGCGCCCGGCGACCTACGGCATTGATGCGACGCTGCTGCCGCCCTCGCCGCGCGCCGGGGACTTCGCGCCCTGGGCGCCCGCGCCCGGCCTCTACGCCATCGGCGCGACGGTGTTGCAAGGCCCCTACGCGCCCGATCCCAACACCTACGCCTGGTTCCGCGCGCGCGAGCCGGAGGCGAAGTTAGGCCACGCGCTCTTCGTCTATCGCGTCGCGTCGCGCTCGCCCGCGCGTTGGGCCGTGCTCTGCGCCGGAACAGGCTTCGGGCCGGATCGCGTCCGCAGCGCGCTGGATCAGCCCGACCTGCGCGTCCTCCAGCTGGATTGCTCGCAAGCGCACGCCTCCTGATCTCCAGCCACCAGAGGGCGTCGAGCGCGACTTCGCGCTGCGCGCCGCCGACGGCAGCACGACGGCCGTTGTCTATCGTGTGGATGCTGTGCCCACGCCGTCGCATCCCGTCGCAGGCGTGGAACTGGACGGCCCGCTGACCTTCCTGGGCTACGATCTGCCGTCGGAGCGGATCGTGCCGGGCGAGACGCTGGAGCTGTGCACCTACTGGCGCGTCGAGCGCGTGCCCGGACGCCCGCTCTCGCTACTGGCGCATCTCATCGGGTTGGAGGGGAACGCCATCGCCGTGGGGGATGGTTTGGGCTTCCCCATTGAGCAATGGCAACCTTATGATATAATCGTGCAGGCACACACCCTGATGCCCCCACCAAATGCACCTCCCGGCACATACACCCTCCATACCGGTGGCTATTGGTTAGATACGATGGAACGGTGGGACGTCGAAGATGCCATAAATGAAACCAATGGAGATACTTTCATCATCACCGCATTGAAAATTGAGGGAGGCCGGTAGTATGGTCATTCCCCTGATAAAAACGGATGCTGCATGGGCCTTCAGAGAAGACGCGAAATTTCGATTATGATTACGAGCAAAGATTTCTATCTAGCCATCGCACTTTTTTGTGTATTAGCTTTTTGGCTGCTGCTTACGTCTGGGGGCCACATTGACAGTACAGATGGGGAGACCGCCTATCAGACGACCGCAGCTTTGGCGGAACGTGGCACCTTCAAACTTCTGCCTGCGGAACAGGCCGGAGATACACCGAGATCTGTCCGAGTGACCGAGCGTGGAATCTTCGGCATCACCGGCCCGTTACAATCTCTGATGGGGGTTCCCTTTTACTGGGCCGGACAATGGATCGCGGCAAGATTTCCCCCGCCGTTTTCCGAATACTTTACCCGCTTCACTACGGTCACCCTCAACGCCTTTCTCCATGCGCTGACGAGTTCTCTGCTCTACGTTTTCAGCGTGGATTTGGGGTATCGTCGGAGAACGGCTCTATTTACAGCGCTCGCGTTTGCTCTCGCCACGCTGGCCTGGCCTTATTCGCGCACTTTTTTTGCGGATACCGGGCTGACTTTCTGGCTTGTCGTCACCACATGGTTCCTTTGGCGATATTTTTCCACCGGTAACCTCCTGTGGGTTGTGGGGAGTGGCATGGCTATGGGCTTGGGGGTAGCGAATAAATATGTGATGTTCGCTTCGGCTCCCGCGTTTGCAGGGTATCTCGGCCTGAAATTGTACCGGATCAAATGCTGGGAGAGGCAGTGGAAAGTGATCCGGCGGCTGCTGATCGTTGGTGGCATCTCTATTTTCTTGGTCGCTCTGTGCATATTCACCTTTAATTACCTGCGTTTTGATAACTTGTTGGAGACCGGATACACAACCAGCGGCGGCCCTCTCGAAACTGCTCTCCGCAAAACCAGTGCTGCGCGCCCTTTGATCAGCCTTTATGGCTTTATCTTTAGTTCCGGTAAAGGATTTTTCTTCTTCTCTCCCCCGGCTCTCCTGGCTTTATGGGGGATCAAGGCATCGGCTAGCCGGCACAAGGATGAGACCTGGCTTTTCCTGGCCCTGGCAATCTCATATCCTCTGTTTTACGCTCTTACCAAGCGAGCGTGGTATGGGGGGAGCACATGGGGGCCACGTCACATCTTATGTATTACGCCCTTCTTGTTATTGTTGGCCGAAGCTTTTATCGCGCGCAGGGATTTGCCGCGCTGGTGGCGCGCAGGTTGTGCCATCGTGCTCTTTGTCATCGGATTTTGGGCGCAACTATCTGTGACCTTCGTGCATTACAACGCGCATCTTCTTGGCGATCGTCAATTCGTCGATCAACTATACCATCCTGAGGACTCGGCCCTTGCCGCTCAATGGTATCGCTGGCCGCCACAATGGCGACGGTGGCGCGCCTACGACCACCCACTGCGCGCCTCTGGCGATCCCTTCTACACTCTGGAGGGTGATCTTTATGCTATCGAGGTCGCTGATATGGCCCCGGTGGGGCGTTGGATGGCCGGCGCCGCGCGCTTGCGCCTCTATGTCCGTCCCGAGACTGACCTTACCATCCGATTAACCTATTCTCGTCCTCGCGCCGCGGATGCCGAAGGGGCTGGCTGGGCCGGCTTGCATTTGACCTACGATGGCGCCCCTCTCACGGCGGAACGTCTCTTGCTCGCCGAGACCGCGCAAGAGACGCAATGGGTGGAGAGCGTGACGTTGCCCGCCGATGCCGTCTATATTTTCCCCGGAACGCTCGAATTCACGGCGACGACCTGGACGCCCCATGCGCTTGGCGACCCTCGCGATCTGGGCGTTTTCCTCGCCGGCGTCGATGTGGTCAGCGACGGCTATCCTGTCCCCTACCGTGACGCGCATCTGCCTCGCCCCCTGCCGTTCAGGCCGGGGCAGCGCTGGAGTCAGGCGGCGATGTTGTGGTTCTACGATCCCGCCAACGCGCGGCCCTCCGACCTGTGGCCCTGGTATATCTGGACGATTGGTCTCCCCTTGGAGCAAGCCCGCGTCTTTATCATCAGCTACGGCGGGCTGCTCTTGGCCGGATTCCTCGCCAGCGTCGTGTGGTGCGCGCGCGCCTTCAATCACGCGCTCCAATCTGAGCCGCGCCATCTAACCCATGCGAACGCCTAATCTTCAGCGTCGTCTCATCGTCGTACT
>JAAAOZ010000055.1 GCA_009908585.1 Chloroflexota bacterium | reverse complement strand
AAGATGTAGTCGAAAGGATCATTTGATGAGCTTCTTGAAAAACTTGTTCGGTCAACAATCAGAGGAGGTATCTGAAGCCACACCAAAACCTGCACCACTACCACCCAAACCCAAGCTACAAGGATCAGATTTTGTAGATATCGGCGGATCGCCCACGCCAGGTGTGACTTTGCATCAAATCTTACGTGGACACAAAGACAGGATTGGACGTATCGCATGGGCGCCAGATGGACGACAACTAGCCTCACCTTCTGCAGATAAAACCATCCGTATCTGGGATACTAAGACCGGCGCCTGCTTAGGAGTGCTAGAGTGGCATACGGATAAAGTATGGAGCGCAGCATGGTCGCCAGATGGAACGCAGCTGGCGTCAGGAGCTTCCGACAATACCCTCTGCCTCTGGAACTCAACCACAGGCGTGGCTGCATTGAAAGGGCATACACGAACAATTAACAGCGTGACGTGGTCGCCGGATGGGCGGCAACTGGCCTCGGGAGCAAATGACCGGACCATCCGGCTCTGGGACGCAAAGGTGGGCGCAGAACTGGCGGTACTGAAGGGACATTCAGGTTGGGTCAACAGCGTAGCGTGGTCGCCGAATGGTCAGTGGCTGGCATCGGGGTCTGACGACAGCAATCTTCATCTATGGGACCCGACTACCAATATGATAATTCAGACGTTGAAGGGACACACTAACGTAATTTACAGCTTGGCCTGGTCACCTAACAGCACGCTGTTAGCATCTGGAGGTGAAGACAACACCATCCGCCTATGGGACCCACTTACCGGATATGCAGTGCACGTGTTGGAGGGACATACAGCTCCAGTCATCTGCGTGGCCTTTTCTGCCAATGGCGCACTGCTAGCCTCCAAAGCTAACGATGGCATTCGCTTGTGGCGCACCGATACATGGGAGACAGTGTCAACCTTCTCCGAATCAGCAACTGACTATTGGCCCCCCGGCTTAGCCTTTCATCCAACTCTTCCACGTCTGGCAACGCTGGGCAAAGAGGATACAATCATCCGCATCTGGGATCTGGACATGAAGACCCTTCTCGGCCAAGCAACCACTGACTCCGTCCGCTACACCACGGCCAAATTAGTGCTGGTAGGCGATTCCGGCGTGGGTAAGACAGGCCTGGGTTGGCGGCTAGCGCACGGAGAGTTCAAAGATCATCCCTCCACGCACGGGCAGCAGTTTTGGGTTATCGATGACCTGGGCATCACGCGCGAGGACGGCACAGAATGCGAAGCCATCCTGTGGGATTTGGCCGGCCAGCAAAATTATCGACCCATCCACGCTATCTTTTTAGATGACGTGGCATTGGCGCTCGTGCTCTTCGATCCCACCAACCGCCAACGACCACTCAAGGGCGTTGAATTCTGGCTCAAGCAGCTCCAGGGCAAACAGCAGTTGCCGCCCTCGGTGCTGGTGGGCGCGCGCGTGGATCGCGGCGCGCCTGTGCTCGCCCAGCAAGAATTAGCCCAATTCTGCCAACGGTACGGTATCAGCGCGGGTTATATCAGCACCAGCGCCAAGACCGGCGAAGGCCTCTCCAATCTATTGGAGAAACTGCAAGCTCAGATCCCCTGGGATGCAATGCCGGCCACCGTCACGACCCGTACCTTCAAACGTATCAAAGAGTATGTGCTTTCACTTAAGGAATCGCTACAGCGGGGGAAAGATAGGGAAAGAATTATAGTTCATCCGGCAGATTTGCGCGCGCAGTTGAAAGCCACTGATCCCGACTGGCACTTCACCGATGCGGAGATGATGACGGCGGTCAAACATCTGGAAAATCACGGCTACGTGGCTATACTCCACAGCTCCGAAGGGGAAGAAAGTATCCTGCTCGCACCTGATCTACTCGTGGATCTAGCCTCCTCCATTGTTCTACAAGCAGGCAAAGATCCTCACGAGTTGGGCGCGCTCAATGAGCAGCGGCTCTTGCACAACGGCTACGACTTCGAAGAACTGGCAGGCCTGACCGAGGATGAACAGGAGCTCTTGATCGATGCCGCCGTCGTCCGCTTCTTGGAACATGACATTTGCTTCCGCGAGACGCTGGGCAACGACACGTTGCTCATCTTTCCTGGCTTCATCAAACAGAAGCGCCCGCTCGTCGAGGAGATCGAGACCATGGAGGATGTTTCCTACATCGCGCGCGGCGCGGTGGAGAACACCTACGCTGCGCTGGTTGTGCTATTAGGCTACACCAACGCCTTCACGCGCATCAACCAGTGGCAGAACCAGGCGCAGTACGCGCTCGGCGAAGGCGAGATCTGCGGATTCCGGCAGATCGAGGAGCGCGAGGGCGAGATCGAACTCATCCTTTACTACGGCACGACCACACCCACCTACGCGCGCGAGATGTTCCGAGGCCTCTTCGAGAAGTTCCTCTACCAGCGCAATGTGGAGGTGACGCGCTTTCCACCTTTGGTGTGCGCCAATGGGCACGTGCAGGAGCGCGCCGTCGTCGTCAAACGGCTGCAAGAGAGCAAGGATTTTCTCTTCTGCGCGGAATGCGGGGAGAAGATCACACTGCCCGATATCGAAGAGCCAATCGCTGGCTCCACGTCCGGAGCGAGTACTATACACTGGCTCGCCCGCGAGGAAGCGCTCGTTCGCTTGCGCCGCAAATACGAGCAATATCTGGCGCGGGTCAAGAGCTTCCGCCGCGATCGAGCCACACCGCGTCAGTCACTATGGAGGGGATGCCAATCAGGATGCACAGGCAGCCAAGCTCATCAACGATCTGAGGGACGCTGGTGTCTACTTTCTTGAAGATTGTGCCCAGGTAACAAGTGACGACATTATTTTGGTGATAGATTCTCCTACCTATCGGCGTGCCTTTCAGCGCCGGAAAGCTACGCTAAAAGAGGATATCAAGCTGATTAAGCGTCACTTGGAATGTCCACAAGATCAACGCGCGACCATCCTGCCGGTTATGATAGAAGGCAAAGGCAACCCTCAGGCCATCGAACTGAGCAATGAGACAAACTACGCTG
This sequence comes from Chloroflexota bacterium, assembly GCA_009908585.1. GTDB lineage: Bacteria > Chloroflexota > Anaerolineae > B4-G1 > SLSP01 > JAAAOZ01. The sequence goes on along the minus strand of JAAAOZ010000055.1, from coordinate 814 downwards.
TCGGTCTCTTTGATTTGGTATTAAAATTTTATGCGATTCCACGAACTCATCCAGCCTTCGCGCCGTTGCGTGAGGATTTGGTTCAGCGATGGCAAAGGACACTCAAGGGCCACGCCGGAGCCCCTCCCAACGGCGTCATGCTGATGCATAAAATCCGCGCGGCGTTGCTACAATGCGGTCCCTTCGAGAGCGTCGCCTCGCTGTACGCCGTCTTCACCGATCCACGCCTCAAGCCTTGGCGAGATCAAGTGCCGTCGGCCACCTCATCCAAGAGTCGGGTGGACGCCCTGATCGACCTACTGCACGATCAATCCAACACTGATGGCGACAACGCTTTAGCGCTCTTTCTCCACGTCCTGAGCGAGTATTTCGATTCTCAGGACGCCTGCCGGGAGAAGTTATTGCGCCTGGCTAAGGCACTGGATCAAGCCCAAGCTCAAAAGGGGAACCGCTAAAAAGAGGAAACCTTACCAATCGCTTCTACAAGAAAAAGCTCTCAGCATCGCATTGATGCTGAGGGCTTTTCAAGTTGGATTATCCCAGACGTAAACCAATTCAGTGACCTGTAGCTCCCTTGGCGGGCAACAAAGCAACGGAAAGCGTCCTAAGCCCTCTGGCAATGGCTTCCTCCTCGCTCTCACAGACACCACTTTCCAAAAGCGTCTGCAAAATCTGCCGTATCTCAGGGCGCAGAAGCGCCTGACGGGCGATGCGCTTGGCCCGCTCTTCCATCAATGCCTCCGATAAAGAGGCGACATCCCCGTCCACATCCTCAGCCGATAACAACGCTGCTTGTGGTTCGTGCGGAGTAATT